>JBAZNK010000014.1 GCA_041649255.1 bacterium | reverse complement strand
CGTTACTTTTTTAAATTATGTAAACAACTATTTTTATGCAGGCACGGGAGAAAACGGATACCTATTTAAGGTAGATAAAAAAGGCAAAGGAATATGCATACTTGATGCGAACGAAAAAGAAATCAAGGAAGTTGTTTCATTAGATACTTTGTTGTTGGTAGCAGCGACCGAAGACAGCGCAGGGGCTGTTTATTGCATATACAAGGATAATAAAGTCGAAAGATTGTGGTCGATTAGCGCTCCTATCCGTGGATTAGAATGGATTGCCAAAGATAAAAGTATGCTTGTTGCCGCCGGAAAAAGATTATATAAAATAAAATTAGACGGAACGGCGGTTGTTTTGAATGAGTTTCCTGCAAATATATCCTGCATTAAAGATAATTTTGTATGCACGTCCGAGATGGGGAAACTTTATTCCGTATCAGACGATTTTGCGGAAGAAGGGACTATTGAATCCGAAACTTATGACACTGATGGGATATCCGAATGGGGCAAACTTGATTTTTCTGCAGACAAACAAGTCAAGTTTTTTACCCGTTCAGGGAATTTAAACAATCCTGATAAAACATATAGCGAGTGGGAAGCTGTGGGAGAAGAGGGGGAGATAAATAGCCCGAACGCAAGATTTATACAATGGAAGGCAGAGTTACAAAACGATAATACGAAACTCACAAGCGTAAAGATAGCTTATCTCCCGCAAAACAGGAAACCGGAAATTATATCACTGAAAGTTACTCCGAAAATCGGGAGAGAAAATATACGAAAAATTGTATGGTCAACTAAAGACGCAAATAATGATAGTTTGGTGTTTGAAGTATATTTTAAGCTAACAGGGGAACAGAAGTGGTCTTTATTAAAAGCCGAACTCAGGGATACATTTTATTCTATAGACCCTCTGGTTTTCCCGGACGGGAAATACGAATTTAAAATGATATGTTCGGATATTATTTCCAATCCTAAAACAAAAGAATTGAAGAACGAAAAAGTTTCCCTACCTGAACTTATAGATAACACTGCTCCCGAAATCCGGAATATAAGAATGGAGGGGGATAAACTTGTATTTTCTGCAGTAGATGAACTTAATTATATAAAATCCTGTGAATATACTGTTGATGGAGGGGACTGGACTATTTTATTTCCAGTGGATAAAATATTTGATTCAAAAGAGGAAGCGTTTAGCGTTGACATTGGAACTGCCCGTAAAGTAGTTATAAGGGCAAAAGATTCATTTGACAATACGGGACTAAAAAGTAAAGTATTACGATAAATTATGGAACTTGAAGCGAATTTATATCTTGTAGCTACGCCAATAGGCAATCTTGAGGATATTACTTTTCGCGCCATAAATATATTTAAGGAAGTAGATTTCGTCATTGCCGAAGACAGCCGTCGCACGGGTTTATTATTACACCATTACGGGATAAAGAAACAGCTTATAATTTTCCACGACCACAATAGAGAGATGCGTACCGCTCAAATTATTGCCGAAATGAAATTAGGCAAGAAGTTTGCAATGGTATCGGATTCGGGAACACCCAGTATTTCCGACCCCGGATTTTACCTTGTAAGAGCCGCAATAGAATCGGGGTTTAAGGTGTCCCCCATACCGGGACCAAGCGCAGCGATTTCCGCGCTTATTATATCGGGTATGGCTACACATAATTTTGTTTTTGAAGGTTTTTTGCCGAATACGCAGTTGAAACGCCAGCATAAGCTGCAAACGCTCATCAATGAACAACGGACGATTATATTTTTTGAGTCACCGCATAGATTACTGAAAATGTTAGAGGATTGCAAAGAAATATTGGGAGACAGAAAGATAGCAGTCGCTCACGAATTGACCAAAAAATTCGAGTCCGTTATCAGGGGAAACGTTTCCGAATTAATATTGCATTACTCCTCTAATAATCCAAAAGGGGAATTTGTAGTAGTCATAGAAGGGAACAAACAAACAAATTGAATTTTTTATAAAAATCCGTTGACAAGCAATGATAATTAATTCATATCTATAATAATGTTTAGTAATCCAAATTATAAAAAGGGGGAAGTATGAAAAAGTTTATTTTGCCGTTTCTTTTTTTAGCAATTTCTTCTGTGGTTTCAGCTGAAGAAGAAATTGTTTATGATAACGATAAACCAACATACGCCGTTGTATATTGTCCTACCTGACATAAGCCCGGATTCTGGGCAGTGAGGTTCACTCCCACACAAAAAGGTGTTTGCAGAGTAAAAGGATTAAAAATTTTTTCCCGTGTTTTTGTAAATGCTCATAACCAAAAATGTTCTGCGTATGTAAAAGATGATTCTTCCGATTGCCCGGGAGCAACAAGAACAAGCACAACTTATACCCCATCAACTAGAGCGTGGGATAGAGTCGATTTTAATACTCCCGTAGATTATACCTCTGATTTCTGGTTAGCTATTTATTTACCTGAGGTAATAACTCCTACAGATAGCGTAGCGCTGGTAACGGATAATAATTTAGACTATCCCGGGAAGGTAAAAGCATTGGGCGTAGAATCGGGCAGTGGTTGGCAAGCTCCGCCAACACAGGCAGGCGATTTTATGATAAGAGCGATTGTTGATTATACGGGAGTTGAGGAAACATCTTCAAATCCGGTATTTGCTTTAAACCAGAATTATCCAAATCCCGTAATTAAAAGCACAAACATTTCTTATGCGTTACCGGCAGAGACAAAAGTAAAACTTGAAATCTATGATGCTATGGGAAGAATTGTTAAGACGCTTGCAAATGAAGTGCAATCATCCGGAAATAAAGTAATGGAATGGAATAAAAGGAATGCAACCGGAGAAATCGTAAGTTCGGGAATCTATTTTTACAGACTGACAACCGGCAGCAAAACCATTACGAAAACAATGATTGTTTTATAGAACAATCTTATAAACTAAAAGGAGGTATGTATGAAAAAGATGTTGTTTTTTGCTATGTTGATTTTATCAGCCTCTGCGCTCTTTGCCGCAGATAGCGAACTCTCTTTTGATGACGGGGCTTATTCGCATGCAATTTACTACTGCCCCAGTTGAGCAGGTGGGGGACCATATCCATATTGGGCCGTGAGGTTCACGCCCACAAAGACCTGTAACTTAAAATCCAGTAAAATTTATTCCCGCGCAGTAGCACGCCAGACCGATACAAGATGCACTATGTATGTCTGGGATGATGCAGGAGGAAATCCGGGAACATTAAGAGCACAAAAAGATTATATCCCTTCTACAAGAGATTGGGATGTCATAAATTTAGATTCTCCTATTCAATTTAGCAGCGATTTCTGGGTCGGATACAGAATACCAATGAGAGAACCGGGAGATAGCATATATGTAACGCTTGACACACAAAGCAATTACCCGGGTATCAATAAAGCCAGTGTAGATTTAAGCAGTTGGACAACTCCCACAAGTATGCCGGGAGACATTATGATAAGGGCAATAGTTGAATATCAGGCAGTGGAAGAAGAGGCTTCAAGTACTAAAGTCTTAACGCTTAACCAGAATTATCCAAATCCCGTAATTAAAAACACGAATATTTCTTATACATTGCCGTCAGAGACAAAAGTGAAACTTGAAATCTATGATGCTATGGGAAGAGTTGTTAAGACTCTTGCAAATGAAGTACAATCATCCGGAAATAAAGTAATGAAATGGAATAAAAGGAATGCAACCGGAGAAATCGTAAGTTCAGGAATCTATTTTTACAGACTGACAACCGGCAGCAAAACTATTACAAAAACGATGATTGTTTTATAGAAGATTGAAGAAAAATACTTTGTAGGGGCGAGTTTATAACTCGCCCTTTTTTATTATTAGCGGTTTGGTAGAGATTTGTTTTTTGGCGGAGGTGTGTAGGAATCGAACCTACCTACCTGACGCAGTCAGGAAAGCTGGATTTGAAGTCCAGTAGAGACACCAGCCCCTATCCACCTCCACCCCTTATTTATCAACTATTTTGAGGATTCTGAATTTACTGATTTTTCCTCGCGTGCCAAATTTGTGCCTTATTTTAGATTTTTGTCAAGAGAATTTACAGCATACTTAAAAATGTGAATTTCTTGTCTATATTACCAATAAAAAGAGTCCTTCAGGAAAACCTGAAGGACTCTTTTTATTACTTGCATTATTATTGCGATAGTATTCTGAATTCCATTCTTCTGTTCTGTTGACGTCCCGGTTCAGTTGCGTTGTCTGCAATTGGCTGAGTTATTCCGTATCCTTTTGCAGTAAGTTTATCTCCTAAAATTCCGGCAGTCATAAGATAACTTCTTACGGATTCTGCTCGTAATTGAGATAAAGTTAAATTGTGGGCTACGCCGCCTTCTGAGCTTGCGTGTCCGCCAATTTCTACTCTTACGTCAGGATGTTTCTTAAGCAATTCTGCCGCGTCATTGAGTACAGGGAAAGATTCAGGTCTAATTACTGCACTGTTAACTTTGAAAGTAATCCCGTGAAGCACTATTCTTTCGTCTTTCTTGAATAATTCAAAATCCTTTAGTAAAGTTGCATTTGGTTCACATACGATTACTACGCCTTCAGTAACGTATTTATCCGCTTCTATTTTCACGGTATAAGTTCCTGCCGGGATTTTTGCTTTGTAAGTTCCGGTCGAGGCATCCGTCATAATAGAGGGTAATTGTGTCGATGGGAAACTAATTTTAGCGTTTCCTATCCCTGCGCGAGAAGCATAATCCAATACTTTGCCGGCAATAGTTGTTGACTGAGAAGACGGAGAAAGTTCTATGTTTAATACTGTAGTTTCTCCTGCTTTACAGGTTACCGGTTGCGCCCATGATATGTAACCATCTTTTTCTGCTTTTAAAACATACGTACCTGCAGATATTTCTACCCTGTATATTCCCTCATTATTAGTTATTGTTGATAACTCTTTAGTCTCAGGTAGAGAGATATTTGCAACACAAAGTTTACGAGAAACTTTGTCCGTAATCTTTCCCGTAATAATAGCGGGTTTTTCTATGGGTTTGCTTTCCAATCTAAAATTCACAACCTGTTTTTTCCCTTCCGTTATTAAAACAGTCTGGTCCTCTGACGGTTTGTATTTTCCTTTTTCAACGGGAGATGCGCTTACAACCGTTTTACCCGCAGAAAGTGTAACTTCATAACGGCCATCTTCATCCGTAGTTACCGTACTATCATTTAAAGAAATAACCGCTCTAACTCCTTTTTCATCTTCTTTGTCCATGACTTTTCCGACAAGTGTCCCGGTAGAACAAACTGCAACCGGTTTTATAAAGCTGAATCCGTGAGCGAAAAGTAAATTGACTTTCCATGGAGGAGTTGCTCCAAATCCGTCCAATTCGTATCTGGTATTAAAGCTGCCTTCCGGTAAATTGTTGGCAAAATCCCATGAACTCTCATCATTTCCCGTTACTTTGAAATCCACCGAAAGTGTAACCCAATTGTTTGGCATCATTTCAAATCTTAACCCGGGAGTAACAAACATCCCACCATCATTGTATTTTTGTTGATCCTCAGGAACTATTCTATCTTCACCATACATTTCAATAAATGGGGAGAATGCGCCGTACTGTCCTTCCACACCAAAGCCATAAGTGTACTTGCTGTCTCCATAAGGATAATGCATATATCCTACATTAAGGTGCGCTATAAGGGCTGCCGGAGCCTTAACCATTACATTACTGATTAATAATTTTCCTCCGTAAGATACTCCATCGTTGGTATAAAATCTATGAATACCGCCGTCACTTTTTCTACAGGCATAGCCTAATACCGTATCCTGACCACATACTTCCGGAATCGCTGATTTTAACGCTCCCGTCGGGAATACGATTAAAGGGTAAATACCAATATTGAAGCTTTTTGCGGCTTCAGAAGAAAATAGCTGTGGTAGTTGAGTTGGAGTAAATTTTACACCTACTTCAGTATCACTAAATCCATAACTTACGCAACCCGAACCTGTTTCATCATCTGCAAGACTTGCGCCCTGCTCGTTCATTAAATCCATAAGAAATGAAGCACCAACGTTTACTTCAAAACAATTACTAACAGAAAACCCTAATCCAAAAGGTATGTCCGCTGTTCCACAATTTCCTTTTGTTATGTTGTATGTAGTATCAGAACCGGTAGATATAGATGTCAAAGATATGATCTCCGAACTTCTATCCTGACTCAATTTTCCACCCCATACAAAATAAAGTTTGCCTATATGTCCAGGCGTAGCAGATAACACTCTGTTTAGTCCACTTACTCCTGTCGAAGTAGGCACTGCGAATAAATGCGAGCACATTAAAATCGCACTTATTATTATTCCAAGTTTCTTCATCTTACCTCCTTTAGGTAACATTTTTGTTTAGTCCCTCTAATCACGGCTGATAGGTACGAACATATAAAAATCGCACCTGTTGTTATTCCCACTTTCTCCCTCCTTTGTTCGAACTTTTTTCGAACGATAAAAAATTATTTGTTCTTTCCGTGGTTCCCTTTAGCTTGGCCCGGAGAATACTTCCCCCTATACTCCGAATGTCTAAGCCACGGTTTATTCGTCTCGGATTCAATAACTACATACGAGCCAAGTGCCCTTCCCGGAGCGTTTACAACAACCCAGTTGCCGCCATCAATTACCGCATATGTTCTGGATTCCGATAAATAGTAAACTTCCTCGTTAGGGTAATACCAACAAGTATGTTTAGCGCGATATCCATAAGCCTTAGCGTGAGAAGGTGGCCCGGAATTCGCGGGGACAAAAACGCACCCGGTAATAAAACCAAGCATAATAAATAGAACTGCCGTCTTCTTCATTTTTACCTCCATCCTAAAAAAATTATTCTTCATTGCAATTTTTTGTGAAATAATCTACTTCAAATAATAGTGCATTCCTACTATAGGCGCAAAGCCGAATCCAAATTCCCCAACTACTAAACCTATCCCTAACTCAAAAGAAAGGGGAGCAGGATTAATAAAAAACTCGCATTCATAAAAACCTTCTCCTAAAACATAAGCGCCTGATTCATAGTATATGTCATGATGCCAAGAATGATTGTAACTATGGACACCGGCACCTACACCTAAAAAATGGGTATATTGAACTGAATTTGAATTTCCACCACTGCTTATTCCAAAAAGCGCCCTGCC
This sequence comes from bacterium, assembly GCA_041649255.1. NCBI lineage: Bacteria > bacterium. The sequence goes on along the minus strand of JBAZNK010000014.1, from coordinate 96,501 downwards.
ACCCAGCGCCATTTCACTTGTGTATCTATCATAGTAACTGCCCCAGCCACCAAACCCTGCCGTGATCTGAAAAACTGTTATTGGAGCAGAGTGAAACTTGAGACTAAGTGTTCCATTAGGATAACTTCCCACGCCAATCCCCAAACTATGGGAAGTATTTAAAAGCATTAAAAGTATCAACATTCGTCCCTCCCTCGAAAAATCATTCTGAGTAATGATTCTTATCAATCATTATCCTGATTCCTGCTAATAACGAGAACAACTGGAGTCTCCTTTTCCCTCAGAAATATACTTTTCAATTGTTTCCTTCATGTTAAACCGATTCTCCATTTTTGCTACCTTTCCGGCTAGTGTCGTTTCATTAAAAACATCTTTTATCCAATTTGAAAAATCGTTTCTTTCCGTAGTCACATGATGTTTAAATACAGAATTATCCATATTTCCCAGCGCATTTTGCAGTTCCATTATCGTCCCTAAACTCCTGCCATCATTCAAAAAGAATCTTTTGCCCGTAGATGCTTCAAGGGCTAAAGATTTATTCGTGTTCTTTGTTGCAGTTTCTCTCTCGTCCCTTGTTGCATTTCCTGTCGTGTTTCTTGATACAGTATCCGTCATTTTTCTTACTGTAGCATCTTTCATATTCCTTGCTGCAGTTTCTTTTATGTTTCTTGCTACAATTCCTTTTTCCATATTTCCCCCTTTTCTATTTACGAAATTTCACCTTATTAAAATCTGAAAGTCTTATCCTATTACCGATACCACTACTACAACGATAGCAACAAGTCCTATAAGCGCTAAAAGTGACATATCCCCTCCTTTTTCCTTTTTAAGAAAACTTACCTTTTAAAATATTACTGCTATTACTGCCTTGGTTACAATAACAACGACAGCTCCTAAAAGTGCCAAAACTGACATATCCCCTCCTTAGAAACTCTTTCCCGCCATGGCGGGATTAGAGATTCCTATCCAGCTCAGCTGGGTTTTTAACATACGCCTACTTCTAAACCGGCCAATCTATTATATATATTTATACATTCTGAAGCAGGTTTTTCCCAGGTTAAACCTTTTGCTTCTTTATAACCATTATTCGATAGCTCTTCTTTGAGAGGTCTGTATTCAAGAACCTCCAGTATCATTCCTGCCAATGCTTTTACATCCCAGAAATTTACTTTCAGGCAGTGATTTAAAACCTCGGAAACTCCCGTTTGTTTTGATATTATTGTGGGCACTCCCTTTCTTTGTGCTTCAAGCGGTGTTATCCCGAAAGGCTCAGATACGGAGGGCATAACAAAAACATCTGCCATGCCAAATAGTTTCTCTGCTTCCTTCCGTGTGTAAAAACCGGTAAATACAAATTTATCTCCTATACCGCATGCTGCTGTTTTCTCTATTATTTTTGGAAGCATATCTCCTGTTCCTGCCATTACAAATAAAACTTCAGGATTCTTTGTTAACACTATTTTAGCTGCTTCAACAAAATAATCAGGTCCTTTTTGTAGGGTCATCCTGCCTGCAAAAAGTACTATCTTCCGTTTTCTTGAAGATGCTTTCTTCACAACAAATTTAGACATTCTGGGCGAAACAGCCGCATTATATACTACGGAAATCTTATCCGCCGAAATATAATATTTGTCCACACACATCTGTTTTACTCTATTGCTAACTGCTATAACGGCATCCGCAGCTTCCATTCCCTCACGCTCTATACGGTATATATCCGGGTTTGCATGCAACCCTCCGGATTTGTCAAATTCCGTTATGTGCATATGTGCCACTAATGGTTTCTTAAATATATTTTTTAGTTCCCTACTTGCCGGAAACGTAGTCCAATCATGCGCGTGTATTACGTCGAATTTTTCTTTTTTCCCAACTTCTACAATCCTCGCGGCAAAATTATAAACCTCTCCCATCAAGTTCCTGCCATATAATTCTCCCGTATTTTTTCCAATCACTTTCTCTGCTTCAGTATATTGTTTTTCATATTCTCCTACCGTTACATAAGGAGTCAGGAGAGTTGATATTTTTTTAAACTTTATTTTTCCATCTATTCCCAATTTATCGGCTATTATCATTTTGAGATGTTCAGGTCTCAGTTCGGAAGGTCCCGAAGGCATAACAAACGTGATTTCTTCTCCCTTCTTAACAAGCGCTTTGCTCAATTCGTCGCATACTACTCCAACTCCGCCTGCATAAAGAGGAGGAAATTCCCAACCTAACATTAAGATTTTCATTATTAGACTTCCTTGTGAAACAATATCACTTTTACTTCAAGTTGCTCTTTGTATAGGTAGACACCTGTTATTTTAACAAACTCCTGGTCAATAATTTCTTTGAAGATGTAGCGAAATCTCCCAAACGTACTGGGGAAATATCACTTGATAACAGTTTCGCATTAGACTTCCATAAGCCATGAACATTGCAATACTCTCTTGCCTTTATTACGCTTACGCTAACGTTTATTTCAAGCAATGCTTCCGGTATCCCACCCGGTTTTAGAAACTGGCGATAACTTTTTCCGTTCGTTATTAACTGAACCCATTCAATATAATGTTCCTGTTCCATCGGATGAGGAGCGCTTCCAACTTTTATTTTGATGCCGTTGCTTGTTCTTTCAATAACAGGAACGTGTTTCTCTTGTGATGCATCTACTGCATTCTCTTCCATCGTTTTCATCGGCTTTTTACAGCACACTAATTCCCCAACACCTTCATGCAGAATTTCTACAACATTTCCGCATATTTCACATTTGTAAATCTGCAGTTTCTTTGTCACTTTGTTATCCTCCTCTTCTTTTAAATTTTGTTTCTTCTGATTTCTATACTATTATGTGAAGTTTGGAATTTGAAACAGCGCCAACGGTAAAACCCACTAAAGGACTTAAGAAAAAAGACAGAAAAAAACCGAGAACATAAGACAATCCTTTATTTTCCCAAAAAGATCCAACTAAAAAGCATAAAATAATCCATGTAATAGCAATACTACCACCTATTATCATCTTTTCCCCCTTCCCTATTTGTTAAATTAAATTCTCGAGTTTCTCTTGCAAATCTTCCATTTTCCACCTCTTCTACAACCCTTATAAGTTTAGGGGTTCTACTCTCTGCAAAATCTAAAAGCATGTTACGGACATCTTCTTTGCTCAAATTGTATTCCCTGCTCGTCCCATCAACTATTCTTCTTACCTCATTCCTGACATCATAATTGCTTAAACTTTTAATAATTTGAACCTTTCTCTGGATTTCCATCCATACACTATCAAAAACGTTTTCCATTTTATCTCCTTAAAGACTTAAGCTCTTTTTATTGTATGGGCTATTAATGAAATTATAAAAAGAACTACAAAAACCATTGCGAACCATCTTGCTATCGTAAATGAAGCTCCTGCAATATTTCCAAATCCAAATATTCCAGCAACTACGGCTACTATTAAAAATACTACTGCTAAACCCAACCAATTCATTTTATCCATCATTTTTTCTCCTATTATAATATTAAATTAAGACTTTTGCTCTATATAAACTTATTATACACAAGCAATTTCCGTGCCAAAGAAACCCAAAAATCTGTATAACCAATTCAATCAATGGAAATAAAGGTGCCGATACTTTTGCTCGTAGTTGCACACCACTGCCATTTTGGCAGGCAAAAAATATGCCGCTATTCGGGGAAACCCACTTAAAAAAGGAGAATAAGAGATATTATTATTTTGGCAGGACTTATGGCAGGTTGAAAGCTCGACAAAATTTTTAGTTGAATTGCTTCTTTTTCGGAGTTTACCCTGCCCTAAGCGGGGTGGTGAAATTCCAAGCCTGAGAAGTTAACTTATGTTATACTCTTTAATTTTTCGGTATAAGCTTCTTTCGGAAATACCGAGCGCATTTGCCGCTTGTTCACGGTTGTCGTTGTGTTCACGCAAGGCTTTTATTATTTGTTCTTTCTCTAATTCAGTCATAGAAAGAGATTTTTTAGATGAACCTGTCTTTATTCTCAAACTTTCAGGAGTAATTAATTTGTCTTTGGAAACAATTAACGCCTGCTCAATTACGTTTTGAAGTTCCCTCACATTGCCGGGCCAGTCATAATTCAGAAGAACCTTGGATGCTTCACTGCTTAATGATTTGTCTTTTCCTGACTCTCCGGTACTTAAAAAATGCTGGGCTAAAAGTAAAATATCTTCCTTCCGTTCCCTGAGAGGCGGTATGTATATGTTAAATACATTTAAACGATAAAGCAAATCTTTTCTGAATCCTGCGCCTTCAATATCCTTGTTAGTCGCAGAAATTAACCTTACATTAACTTTTATGTTGCTGTTCCCGCCAACTCTCCTGAACTCACCGCTCTCGGTAAACCTCAAAAGTTTTGCCTGGATGGCAGGACTAAGGTCTCCAACTTCATCAAGGAATAACGTCCCGCCGTTAACCATTTCCACCAGGCCATATTTCAAATTGCCCGCCCCTGTAAATGCTCCCTTTTCATATCCAAAAAGCTCACTCTCAAGAAGCGTATCCTGGAAAGCTGCGCAATTGGTAGTTATAAAAGGCTTACCTTTCCGAAGGCTACTCTTGTGAATTGCTTTAGCTATCAACTCTTTTCCTGTTCCGCTTTCCCCCTGTATCAAAACTGCAGAGTCACTCCCGGCAACTTGAGTTACGGAATTCATCACGGCATCTATTGCCTTACTTCTCCATATAATATTAGGAAACGACTGGTATTTATCCAACGCGCTTCTAAGAAGATTGTTCTCATATACGGTATTTACATACTCGGAAGCCCTTTTAATCAAAGATAAGAGCTCATTTAAATCGTAAGGTTTGGTTATATAATCATACGCGCCTAATTTCATTGCATCTATAGCAGTTTTTATCGTACCGTGAGCCGTAAGCATTATGACTTGTATTGAAGAATGGTTTTGCTTTATTAGCGTCAAAATCTCTATGCCGCCTAAGCCCGGTAAAATCATATCAAGAAGAACAATATGATAAGTTTTCTTTTCCAACAGCTTCAAAATTTTATTTCCATCAGGCGCAGTATCAACCAAATAGCCTTCGTCGCTTAAAAGGTTTTGAAGCCTTTCACGTTGATACTTTTCGTCTTCTACCACAAGAACGTTTATTTCCACAATTTACCCCTCTTTAAGATTCTTCTTCTATTGGTAACGTTACGGTAAATATAGCTCCTTTTTTACTGCTGCTAACTTCTATTTTACCGTTATGCGTTTCTATTATACTTTGAACCATACTTAGCCCTAAACCGGTTCCTTTTTCTTTGGTTGTAAAAAATGGCTTAAATAAATTTCCAAGTATTTCCTTTGGAATGCCGGGCCCCGTATCTGATATATATGCTTTTATTTCATTGTCGTTACACAACTCTGTGCCGTAAGTCAAAACTCCCTCGTTAGCCATTGCTTCTATGCCGTTTAACATTATATTCACAAAACAATTAAGAATTTGATGAAAATCAACTTCTACGTACGGAAGATTCGCAGTAAGGTGTTTTTCAAATTTTATACCATGTGTCTCGTAATTACTTAATATGGAATATGCCGTAAGAAGAATTTTGTTTATATCGATTTTTTCTTTCTTATTTCCCTCTAATCTGGCAAGCGAAAGCAAACTTTTTATACTATTGTTCATTAAATTCGTTTGAGTTAATAATCCCTCGGAATAAGAATATACTCTTGAATATGTAGAAGATAAAATTTTCTCTCTTTGCTCTGTGTATTTTTGTTTCATATCAAAGGTTTTATCCTCAAAAATCTTATTCAATTGCTCCGTATATTTTGACCTTATGGCTGAAAATTCTTTACTTATGGTCTTGTACCGTTCATATATTTCATCGGGGGAATATTTTTTTTCAAAGAGCGTATCAAGCTTCCGGATATATTTCAACTTGTCTATTTCTTCAATATTACCCGAAGAAGAAGCGATTAAATTGGTCATCATATTGCCGATTGTATGTGAAATGTCGGCCGTAAGTGCGCCAACGGTCGCCATTCTTTCCACCTGCACAAGCTTTTTGTGAGTCTCTTTCATATTGTTCAAATCATTCATAAGTCCTTCTACTTCTCGCATATCCCTTATCACGCCAACTAACCCTACTGTATTCCCGTCATCATCCGCCATAATCGAACCGCAGAAATTAACGGGGATAAACTCGCCTGTCTTTGTCTTGCAGGTCATATAATGGTCGGCAATATATCTTTTTTTCAGCAGTTCTTCTAACCCTTTTCCATGAAAAAACATTTCAATGTCAATGTTGAGCATTTTATCCACTTGTTTACCAATAAGTTCGTCTTCGCGATAGCCTAAAATATCTTCGGTCGCTTTGTTGACTGTCTGTATTGTGCCTTCGGGAGTTATTACAATCAACATATCTTTCATTGACTTGATAATATTTTCGGTATAATCTTTCAACACGATTGTCGCATTCCTTCTTTCCCTACGTTCTGTTATATCTTGTACGATTCCGAGCATCCGGATTACACGATTGTCTTTGCCTCGTATAACGTTACCGTTTTCAGAAACCCAGCGTACTGAACCGTTGGGCCAAACAATACGATGCTCAATGTCATATTTCTTGTCTCCCTGGATGCAAGCATTTAACAAGTCAACCACATACTTACGGTCTTCAGGATGAACACACTCAATAAAAGCTTCGTAAGTTTTTCGGAATTTACCCGGGGCAAACCCAAATAAAGATTCTATCTTATTAGACCAGTGTAATTCGCCTGTTAAAATGTTCCAATCCCAGCTGGCTATATTTGCAGACCTCTGGGCAAGATCACAATGTGCTTCGCTCCGCATTAACGCAAATTTATCTTCCGTATGTTCCGAAATCTCACCGATTAAACGTGCGGAAGTCCGTAAATTCCGTTTGGCTATATCTGTTATAAGAGGAAGATGCAACTCGTAAGATTGAGAAAGCTTGATAAGCTTATCCACGCTGACATTGTACCTGCTTGCAATTTCGGATAGCTCCCGGACATCTTTTGGAGGGGTGCCGTATCCAACATTTATTGCCCCCACTATTTTGTTCTCGGATTTTACGGGAACGGCATATATGTGAATTCCACCGGAACAGACACCCTCAAAAGGTTTGCCTGTTTCTATGGCAATTTGGGAAGCATTCGTCCAGCAGGACTCGTGACAAAGCCACTTGCCGCATTTCATAGCTTCCATACTGTCATCCGTCTTGCATAACTTGCGGGAAGCTTCATTTAAAAAACGACACCAATCGGAATTAAAGACAGCAAGGGCATACTCTCCGTTTTTTTCATAAATTGCAGCACACGTATCAAATAAATAAAGAGAGTCATATACAATCTCCAGAAGCGTATCCCTGCCTATAGAATGCAGTAAAACCCCGTCAGTATTATATTTTGTTATATCGCTGTCCGTTACTAAAACTTTATCTACAAGTAGTCTATCCCTCTTTTTCATAAGTTGCGCCTGTAGTTAAATCTAATTCGTAAGTGAGCATTTGTCAAGGCTAAGTTTTTGTCTGTTTTTGTTTACGTATCATTTGTAAAGTTATTTTTCAAAATATTCCGATTATATTATCGGGAATGAAAAACGCAGAAAAAACATTGACTTTTCTTGTCAATACTTTACAATGCGGATAGATATATGAACGAAAATTTACATCGTCCATTAACTCTACAAGAGCTAAAAAAGCTTAGCCCTCCGGCACGGAATGTCAACATTGAACACAAAGAAAAGCTTAGTCGTCTTGAAAAATTTGCCATCTGGATTACTAATCGTGTTGGGACAATGAGATTTTTCCTTATTATCTTCTGCTGGACATTAATTTAGTTCAGCTGGAATACCATCGGCCAAAAGACTTGAGATTTGACCCGTTCCCGGCTTTTGTTTTATGGCTTTTTATTTCCAATATGATTCAGATCTTTCTGATGCCTTTAATTATGGTAGGACAAAATCTTCAAGGCCGTCATGCCAGCAAAAGAGCAAAAGCAGACTTCAAAGTAAATACCAAAGCGGAAAGAGAAATAGAAACCATCCTTATGCATCTGGAAAACCAAAACGAACTCATTCTAAAAATATTAGACGATTTGGAAAAAGAAAAAACGAAATAAAGAAGTCCCTATCAGAACAATACCCTTACATCTCCGGTTCTTTTTGTGAATTTGATTTCGTCCAAATATTCTGCTACGGCAACGGTATGTTTTCGCGAAAGGCCAAAAAGTTTTTTTATGTCTCCAATAACCATTGACTTATTTGTTTCTATATGATTTTTTAGAACCTGTTTCCATCCTTCAAAAATATCCATATGAATAAAAAACTCATTTTTTACGTTTACTACCTTCTTCTCCTGCAATAATATATTTATTGTTTCCCTTTCAAATTCTGCTAAAGAACAAGGTCCCGAGCGGGAGAGTTGTTCCACTCTTTCCAATTCTTTTAGCTGAGTATCGCTCAATGTCAGCTTCCATGTTTTAAGTCTTAGTTTATCTTTTACGATTTCAATTTCAGGTAATTCATAAATAAGCGCATCAAAAAATTCCGCTTCCAAACGTAATTTTTTTCTTAATTCATCTTTTAAGATACCCAATTTTATAGCAGCGCTTGACTTGTAAAAACTTTCTAACTCTTGTAGAATGTCATTTTTTATTTTCGCAAAAGTCGATTCGTCAGTTAAATATTTTGAGATTAGTTTAACTTCACCCGAGTTTAACATTGTCTGCAATGTTTTATCAAATTCGTTATTCGGGGAAAACAAAGTTTTTTTCAGGTCTTCCATTTTCCAGTTTTTGTTTTTTATTTCTTCCAGTATTATTTCTTTCATATTATGGTTTTCCCTGATTTCAAGCAGTTTCACGACGTCACTGTCTTTTCTTTTATGCCTAACCGGGACAGGATTTAAAACCATTCCCCCGCCTATCAAGTATTCGGGAGAGTAATTTCTTATTATAACTTTATTTTTAAACCAGGTTACGGTTTCTCTTTCCAGTAGTATCTGGCAATATTTACCATCCCCGAGTAAAGCCACTCTCCCCAGAATTTCATCCGTAAGAATATGAACTTTTACCCGCATCCATTCTTTCAAGACTATTTTTGACTTTGGTTGTATTTTTACGTCAATTATTTTTGTAGGCAGGAAAGCATTCTCGTACGATATTATATCCCCTATGTTAATGTCTTCCGTTTTTATGTTAGCGGGATTTAATCCTACTCTATGTCCTGTATCCACTTCATTTTTCAAGTCATTATGAACCTGTATTTGTTTTACTTTTGAGACTAAGTTTCGCGGGTAGATAGAAATTTTATCACCAAGTTTTAATGTTCCGTTAATCAAAGTTCCGGTAGCAACTGCACCGACACCTTTAAGTGAAAATATCCTGTCAACGGGCAAAACAGGAATTCCGGTAACGTCTTTGGGGGGCATAGCAGAGATAGTTTTATCCAGTAATTGTTTTAGCTCGTCCAATCCCTGTCCGGTTTTAGAAGACACTTTAACGATTTCGCTATTTTCGTAAATGGTATTTTCAAATAAGGTCTGAACTTCAAAGATAGTTTCTTCTATCCTATTTTCGCTTGTTATGTCAACTTTAGTTAGGACTACTATTATTTTTTTAATTTCCGCAATACTAAGTATTTGGAAATGTTCTTCGGTCTGTGGCATAACGCCTTCATCCGCGGACACGACAAGCAAAGCGACATCTATTCCATAGACGCCGGTAATCATATTCTTCAGGAACTTTTCGTGTCCCGGAACGTCAACGATTCCAACCCTGCCGGAGACTGGCAAGTCCAGAAAAGCGAACCCCAGCACAATAGTCATTCCCCTGTCTTTTTCTTCGGGGAGTCTATCGGTATCAATACCGGTAAGGGCTTTTATAAGTTCTGTTTTGCCGTGGTCAACGTGTCCTGCAGTTCCGATAACTAAAGCCATTTTTTTGTTTCCCTGAGAATTAAATTAATATCTTCTTCGAAGATTGTTCTCAAGTCCAGCCAGACTTTATTATCCGTTATTCGTGAAATAACAGAGGGTTCGCATCTCCTTAAATTTTTACTTATAGCATTGGGAGATTCTTTTGTTGAAGTTATGGTTATGGCGATGCTTGGAATTTTCACACCGGGATAAGCGCCTCCGCCTATTTCGGATTCGGAATTTTCTATTTTAAGTTGATATTTCTTATCCAGTGTTTTTAATAATCCATTATGCAATTTTTTTGCGCGTAACTTCAAGGAACTTACCGGCTCTTTAATCATAGACAAAATAGGAATTTTAGAAACAGGGTCTTCGTCATACAAATAAGTTCTTAAAATAGATTCCAGACAAGACAGGGTAAGTTTTCCCACTCTTAATGCTCTAAATAATGGGTTCTTTTTAAGTTTTTCTACATAAATTTTCTTACCAACAATAACTCCGCACTGAGAGCCACCCAACAATTTATCCCCGCTAAAACTAACAATATCCACACCCGTATTTATTATTTCCTGAACGGTTGGCTCGTATGGTAAATCAAACTTAGTGAAATCGACAAACAACCCGCTGCCCACATCTTCAACAACTATGACATTGTTTTTATTTCCAAGCGTTACGAGTTCTTTTAATGAAGGATTATGGGCAAAGCCTAATATCTTGTAATTAGAAGTATGCGCTTTAAAAAGTAACGCAGTTTTTTTTGTGATTTTATTTTCAAAGTCTTCAATGTAAGTTCGGTTTGTCGTTCCGACTTCCACAAGTTTACAATCACTTTTTTTCAATATATCGGGCAGTCTGAAAGACCCGCCTATTTCTATTAATTCTCCTCTTGAAACGATAACTTCTTTATGTTTTGCAAAAGTATCAAGAATTAGAAGCACGGCAGCGGCATTATTATTGACAATGATTGCGTCTTCTGCGCCCGTAATATCTTTTAAAAGTTTCTCTATGGAGGAATGCCTGTCTCCCCTCTCCCCTGTTTCAATATCAAATTCCAGATTAGAATACCCTCCTCCCGTTTCAATAAGATTTTTCAAAACCGAAACCTGGACCGGGGCTCTACCGAGATTAGTGTTCAAGATAACGCCTGTAGCATTAATAACTTTTCTTAAGTTATTGGATTTAACTTTTTCCAATTCGACAAGAGTTTCTTTGATGATAACTTTTTCTATATCTATGTCGGTTTTCATATTGTGATTTATTATATCTTCCCGTATTTTATTTGTGGTAGAGCGCAGAGTCTGGATAACCAATTTATCCGGGTATTTTTTGAAGCAGGCATTTTTTACCATTTTATCAATGCCGGGAATTTCTCTAAGTAAATTTTTCATAATCTCAAATATACACCTGAAATTACTTGTAATGTCAAGATAAAGTTTGAGAAAAAAAGGACAGAGTTTAAAGCAGAGAGTTTAAAATAGACAGTAGCAAACTTTTACAAAATAAAACTTGATTTTTAGTAAAATGTATTTAGATTGGGTATCGTAATATTAAATTATGGATGTTTCACAGGCAATAAAAGAAAGAAGAAGTGTTAGGGCATACAACTCAAAAGAAATACCCGAAGAGGCGTTAAATAAATTATTAGAATCGGCTCGTCTTGCTCCTTCTGCATCAAACAGACAACAATGGAAGTTTATAGTTGTCCGCGACAAAGACACAAGAAAAGCTCTTTCCAATGCGGCATCCAATCAAAAATTCATTGCGGATGCTCCGGTTGTTATTGCAGCCGTCAGCACTAATCCCGAACGAATTATGAGTTGTGCTGTACCTGCTTATGCCGTAGACCTTGCAATAGCCGTTGACCATATTACATTACAGGCAACTGCATTAGGATTGGGCAGTTGTTGGATAGGCGCATTTTCGCAGGAAGAAGTAAAAAAAATACTGAACGTTCCCGATGAATATAAAGTTGTAAGTTTGTTACCTGTGGGGTATCCATCGGATTCGCCCGTTCCAAAGAGTCGCAAATTATTAAACGAAATAATAAGTTATGAGACTTTTTTTAAAAATAACCCAGCATAGCTGGATAAGTTGGTCTAATGCGACTGCGTCGCAAAGTCCAACTAATAAGTTATGAAACTTTTCCGAAAAATGGATAAGTTAGACTAATGCTTCCGCTTGAAGCGGATCGCAAAGTCTAACTAAAAAAAGGAGTTAAAATGCTTAAGAAGACTGCATTTTTCAATAAACATGTGGAAGCAGGTGGCAAAATTGTACCATTTGCAGGTTTTGAGATGCCAATTCAATACAAAGGAATAACTCAGGAAGTTAACCGAGTTAGGACGACGGTTGGCGTATTTGACGTAGCGCATATGGGAAGAGTTGAAATCAGCGGAGAAAAAGCATTAGATTTTATTAACGAGATTTCAACGAATGATGCAAGCAAGCTTGAACTTTTCCAGGCGCAATATTCTGCTATGTGTTATCCGGACGGTGGAATAGTAGACGATATATTAGTCTATAAATTAGAAGGCAAGTGGTGGATAGTAATAAATGCGGCAAACAAAGATAAAGACATAAAATGGATGTTAGAACATAAACCTGCAGATGTAAAGTTTGTAGATTTAAGCGATGAAATAACACAGCTTGCAATCCAGGGACCTAAGACAGAAGAAGTTCTTCAACCTCTTTCGAACATTGATTTGAGTAAAATCGGATATTACAGAAGCGCTCACGGAACAATAGCAGGGATACCGACATTTATTGCCCGCACAGGTTATACCGGGGAAGATGGTTTTGAGCTTTATTTTCCTGCAAATTTTGGGACAAAAATGTGGGATGAGCTTATGAAAGCCGGGAAAAAATTCGAAATTGAACCTATAGGTTTGGGCGCCAGAGACTTATTAAGGCTGGAAATGAAATATACTCTTTACGGGAATGATATAAGCCAGCACACCAATCCTCTTGAAGCGGGACTTGGTTGGATAACCAAGCTTGATAAGCCTAAGTTTGTAGGGAAAGAGGTACTTCTTGAGAAAAAGTCAAAAGGGTTAACCCAAAAACTAATAGCATTTACAATGACAGGGATTGCAATTCCGAGGCAACATTACAAAATAAGAACGCCAAACGGTGAAGAAATAGGGGAAGTAACCAGCGGCAATTTTTCACCTTCAATAAAGAAAGGAATCGGGCTCGGGTATATAAAACTGAATTATACTAATCCGGGGACTAAAATAGAGGTAGATTGTAGAGGGAAATTTGAGCCGGCAGAGGTTGTTGCTCCGCCATTTTACAAGAATGCGAGTCATAAATAAAACAACTATAAGGCAGTAAAGTAGTAAAAGTAGTAAAAATTTATTGACAATAGGTAATTAATTAGGATAATACTGATTATTATTAAGCGATATTTTTTGTTAAGGAGGTAAAATGGTAAGAGTAATTTTGTTACTGGGTGTCTTAATGGGCCCCGAGTTATTATTTGCAAGAGGTGCAATGAGAGAAGTTATTCAGGATAAGGGTGAGCGCACATTATACGTTCAGGATTTAAAATACGGCATTCCCAAGAAACGTTGGGAAGCGGCAGAAATACTTGGTGACGCGGGAGATTGTTTTGCAGTCCCCCATTTGATAACCGCATTGAAAGACGAAGTAGAAAAAGTTCGTGAAAACGTTTCGGAAGCGCTTGGAAAACTGGGAGACAGAAAAGCAGTAGCGCCGCTTAGAGAAAGATTAAAAGACCCTTATCCTTCTGTGCGTTACGCAGCAGGAGAAGCGCTTGCAAGGTTACACGATAGGAGCGGCGTTTCAATTATAGTACAAGCAATAAGAGATTCGACGGTTACTTTTCAAAGAAGATCAAGAATAGCCGAAGCACTTGCAATATTAGACGAAAAGCAAGCAATTCCTTCTCTTATAGCCGTGCTTGATGACCAGGCATCTCCAAAATTAAGAGAAGAAACTATTTATGCACTGGGTAGCCTCAAGGCAAAAGCAGCCGTAGAACCTATGACAAAAAGATTAAAACCGGAAATAGAAGATGACCCAAAGTGTCGTGTAGCATTAACACAAGCATTAATGGAAATAGCAGATAAACCGGGAGCAATGCCAACACTGGTAAGAGCACTAAAAGATCCTGATGCTGCAGTCAGAAAAGGCGCTTCAGATGCACTTGGCACGCTTGTAGGCAATGATAGAGGAACGATACCCATACTTATTGAGCTGTTAGAGCCTGACGACACGCGTGAATATGCAACTATGACATTAGATTCTTTCCTTAACAGGAATGACGAAATTGATTTATTAGCAAAAGTAGTAGGAGCTATAGGAGATTCGAAAAAACCGGCTCGCTTGTATGCAATACAAAGGATAGAAAAAACAAAAGATGGAAGAGGCGTAAGATGTCTTGTAGAAGTTCTTGAAGACCCGGACTCAACTATCAGGGCAAGATCATCGGTCGCGTTAGGGGTAATAAAAGACGTTTCTGCTGTTCCGGCTCTTATAGAATTTGTTGATGACACAAGTCTATTGGTATCAAAAGCTATGGTAGTAGCCCTTGGCAACATTGGGGATCCTTTATGCGATACAACTTTATTTCGCATAGTAAAAAACAAAAATAAAGACTGGGGATTACGAACATTAGCAGCTGTATCTCTGGGACAATTACCATTTAGAACAGTGTTTGACCCATTATTAAAAGGTTTGCGTGATGCAGATAATGATCTTCGTTACCTTGCTGCAGTTTCTTTTGGTGAACTCGGAAGGAGAGAAGCCCTGACATCTCTAGATTATACAGCTCAACACGACATAGACTTAAAAACAAGAGAAGCGGCAAGACTTGCTGCAAGTAAAATCAGGGAAAAACCCGGCAATAGGTCATATTAGTTTTAGTTTATGAAATTAAAGACCTATCAAAAGATAGAGGGCATAAAATCTCCAATTATGCTTGCTGCTTGGCCTGGGGTAGGCAATGTTGGGATTAGGGCAGTAGATTATCTCCGGAGGAAACTAAAATTAGAACCTTTAGCCGAGATAGAAGCTCCGGAATTTACGATTCCTGAAGCTGTTATAGTAGATAAAGGACAGGTTCAATTGCCTCTTATGCCACGAAATATGTTTTATTACAAAAAAAGCACTTCTTTTAACCTTATTGTTTTTGAAGGCGAAGTTCAATTAAGACCTAAACCAACTCTATTATTAATAGATTCCATTCTAAAATTTGCAAAGGATTTAGGGGTAAAAACTATTTTTACTGCAGCTGCATTCCCGGTGCCGATGAGGCTTGAAGAACCTCCAAAAGTTTACAGCGCAGGAACTACAAAAAAATTAAGAGACCTTATGTTAAATGAGTACCATTTAAAACCTCTGGATATGGGAGAAATAGTAGGAGCAAATGGACTATTGGTAGGACAATCGGAACAATACGACATTCCTGCTGCTTGTTTATTATCTACCATACCTGCTTATGCCATAGGATTTCCAAATCCTCAGGCTTCAAGAGCAATAGTAAAGGTTTTTGAGCAGATATTGAAAATAAAAGTAAATCTGAGCGAAATAGACTTACAAATTCAAGAACTCGTAAAGGATTTATCGGAAATCAGAAAACATATTAAGGAACAATTCTATGATATAGGACAGGAAGAAACGATAAATGACAAAGAAGAAGAGGTCATTCCTTTTGTTGTCCGGAAAAAAATCGAGCAATTATTCTACGAAGCCAAAAATGACAAAAAGAAAGCATATATGTTAAAAGAAGAACTGGATAAATGGAATTTATTTAATCTTTACGAAGACAGATTTCTTGATTTATTTAAAACAAAATAAGTTATTGATATTATTTAAACCTTTAATATTAGCAAGCAAGACGCTTGCATTACAATCTATTACCAAGGAGGTAAGATGAAGAAATTGGGCTTTATAATAGGTGCGATTTTTATATGTTCGTACCTATCGGCTGTGCCAGCTCCAACAGGAGTCAGCGGACTAAACAAAGTACTTTCTGCTTCACCCGAACATATGGGCAGGCTTTATTTTATATGGGGTGGAAAAGCAAGTCAAGACAGGAGTGACGATAGCATATCGCTAACATCTATAGGAAAAATTCCTTTTTCCGTGCCTACTGCTTATGATACATCATATGCTGCACAAAGAGGAAATTGTGTTATGGTTGATATTCCTTTTGCATTAGGATTTTCTATAACTAATTGTCTTGAAGTAAATATTAATTCGGCTTTTCTTGCAGATGCAATGGAAGATAGTGTTACTGCCCTTGCAAATGCAACAGGTTCAGGGTGCGTAAGTTATGGATTTAGTGATACCGAATTAGGAGTAAAATTTACACCCACTCAACTTCCACAACTTTTTCCTACAGAACTTGCAAAAAAATTTAATGTAGGGCTTTATCCCTTACTGTCATTTCCCACAGGAGCAAAAAAAACAGCCATTCCGAAAACATGCGGGCTGGATACGGTATTTGGCTATCCCTGCAGAAAAAGTGACGGGGGTATTCATAGATTTTTTACTAACGATGGCGTATCTTATGGAGGGAAATTATTAATAAGCGGAGTACTAGTTGCTGACCCTGCTCTTATCGCCCATCTTAATCTTGGGTATATGAAATATCCTTACGGAGACAGCAAATACACATACGGTTTTGGCGTAGAAGGACAATATCAATTCTTCTCTCCATTTATTGAATTATATGGCGAACATAGACTGGTACCTGAGGATGAAAATGAGTTAGATGATGGCGGGATTTATATTACACCCGGATTAAGATTTGAAACACTTGCAAACAGCTGGATTACTATTGCGGTAGACTTCAAAATTTCAGGTTATGACGACGCTAGCTGGGATTTTTCAAACAATTTACCCGATAATAAAGAAAGATACGAACTAAATGGGTTTGGCGGGACTCCTCCATGGAGAGCTAATTTGATTTTCTCCCATGGATTCAATTATATGAAACCACCAGCACCCCTTTCTACCGGAATACTTGCCGGTAAAGTCATGGACAAAGAAGACGAGAAAGGAGTAAAAGCGGTTATTTCTTTCCCCACTTTCGATACTACAATAACTACAAATGAAGATGGCAGCTATGCAATTACCTTCTCTGCAGGCAAAACTATCGTAAGCGCATCTCCTATTGAAAAAGGCAAATACAAATCATCGGAAGAACAGACTGTTTTAATAACCGCAGGAGAAAAACAGATTTTGAATTTTAGATTGGAGAGAAAACCTATAGAAAAACCTGCTATTCTTACGGGAAAAATTACAGACAGAGTTTCTCGTATGCTTTGCATTGCAAATATATCTTTCCCTGAAACCCAGATTTCGCCAGTAATAAGCGATACTTCAGGTATATACAGAGTAGAGATATCCGCAGGCACTTATGTTCTGAAAGCAGAAAAGAGCGGTTATATACCATGGACACAACCGGTAACCTGTAAAGCAGGCGAAACCACCATATTGAACATAGAGCTTTCCCCGGCCGCACAGATGGCAACTATTGCCGGTAAAGTATTGGATTACGCTTCTCGTGCAGGCATAGGAAATGCTAAAATTAGTTTCCCTACAACACAATTGCCTGATGTGATAACAGATGCTGCAACCGGAACTTATAAAGCACAGATTCCTGCAGGAACTTATACCGTAAAAATAGAAGCAGATAAATACGTTCCTGAGGGTGTAGTAATCGTATGCGAACCAAACGCCACCCTGTTAAAAGATTTTGAATTGTTCAAAAAAGAAGAAAAGATAGTGCTTCACGGAATTAATTTCAAAGTTAACAGCGCTGAAATTAAACCTGAATCATACCCAATGCTTAATAATGCCGCAGAATTACTTAAGAAGCATCCGGATGTGAGAGTAGAAATCTCCGGACATGCAAGCGCAGAAGGGAATGCTTCCCGTAATTTAACGCTATCTCAATTACGAGCTGAGTCCGTAAGAAACTATCTTGTAACTGCCGGAATTTCATCAGATAAGCTTACTGCAAGAGGTTATGGGATAACTCAACCAATCGCAGATAATGGCACTGAACCGGGCAGACAACAGAACAGAAGAATAGAATTTAGAATACTATCGCAATAAAGAAGCAAACAAAAAAAGCCCTTCAGGTTTTCCTGAAGGGCTTTTTTTGTTTGAAAAAATGTTTGCAAATTAAAGAGAATAAAGAAAAACATATTACCTAACGACGTATATTAAATTATTTGACACTTGACGAAAAAGAAATTTATGTTAATTATAGTTAATAGATATTATTAACATAAATTTTTAAAGGAGGAAAAATGTTATTGCTTTTACTGTTGTTAAACACGTCTCATACTTTAGGGATTGGTGCAGGAATTTATCCTAATGGAACGCTTAGTATCAAGTTTTGCTCTGCTCCAACGACAGTTTTTCAACTTACGGCAGGTTTTGGTGGTTTGGGGGGGTATTATGGTGATATGGCATTAGGCGGCAGAGCGCTTTTTGGGATGAGCAGTGGGGGAAATTCAGTTCAATATACTCATTTTTTAGGCGTAGGAGCAGGTATTCATACCTGGAATAATTCCTCGTATCACGGGATATATCACGAATCAGGAGCCTGGATTTTGGGAGAAGGATTTTACGAGTGTGAACTTTTTTTTAGCCCTGAAGTTCCTCTTTCCGTTGAGATAGGAATAGGCTTAGACCTCGTATTAGCTAACGGATTTGGGTTAGGCTGGGGGCCCTTATTAGGAATACATTACTATTTAAAGTAATTTTTATTCCATAAAGAATTGCTTTAAGAGATATTCTTTCAACATATAAGTTTCCATTTACGTATCTATAATACAAGTAAAGATAAATCGTTTATAGTAAAAAATAATACCTCTCCCGACAACTAAAAGCTTACAAGTTAAAGTTTGACAATTCTCAATTTTGTTAAAACATTCTAACCAATGAATCTTTTTACTATTTTCATTACCTCTTTATTTATAGGGTTATCGGGTGCCGTTATGCCGGGACCTTTATTATCCTTAAATATATACAATACAATTCAAAAAGGTATTAAGGGCGGATTAATAATAATTATAGGGCACAGTATAGTAGAAGCCATTATAGTAATACTTCTGCTTTCAGGGGTAAAACAATTATTTCTGCGGGAAGGTGTCCAGGGAATTATCGCTATAACCGGTGGATTTGTTTTAGTATGGATGGGAATTAATATGTTGAAATCCGTTAAAAAAATAAATATTCAATTTATAAATCCGGCAGAGAATTCATATTCATCAAAACAAAACTCCGGTATTTTCCAGGGAATTCTTGCAACTCTTTCAAACCCATACTGGTATATCTGGTGGGCAACAGTGGGATTAAATTATATACTCCTATCAAAAAAAACCGGTATTTATGGACCTTTTGCTTTCTATTTCGGACATATATCGTCAGATTTCTTGTGGTATGGAGTTATTGCCGTATTAACTGCAAAAGGGATACAAAAAATAAAGCCCTCAATTTATGGATCTATTGTCCTTATATTAGGTGTTTTTTTAATTTTTATGGGCATCAATTTTATTATCTTCGGGGGAAATAAATTAACTAGTTAGTATGTTATGTTCAAAAAAGAAGAAAAGAGAGTGCTCAATTATTTTTTGGGGAAAAGTACAGCGATTGCTTCTATTGATTCTTTCTTAAGTTGTTTAAGCATGGGTTCAAGCATATCTATTTTTAAGTTTAATATTTCCCATGCTTTTTCATTTAATATGGGAACTTTATAATCAAGTTCCAGTGAATGGCTTAAGACATTTGCGGTATGGACTATGGAAACTTCCGTTAAGCTATCAATTGCTTTATCCGGAATATGATGAAGTCTAACACAATCAATAATTCTCGGGGACAAATTCCAGTGTACTCCAAGCATTTTACCAACATCCGTATGTGAATATTTTAAAACTTCTTCTTCGGCATCTTTCATAGATATTTCTTTACTATTAATAACATTTATAATTTTTTTGAAATCTTCAGGCATATATTGTATTTCTACGATTTTCCCAATATCGTGTAATAATCCGCTTACGAACATTTCTTCGGGATTTTTATATCTAATGCTTTGTGCTATTATTTTACTTGCAACAGCACAGGTTATAGAATGTTTCCAGAAACCTCTTACGGTAAGTTTTAAGGATTCCTCAAAAGTATGAAACAGGTCAAATATTGACACGGAAAGGACAAGATTTTTAGTTGCATTAAAACCTAATAAAGCAACAGCAAAAGTTATAGAAGTAACTTTTTCCGGGGATGCTTTATAAAAAGGTGAGTTTGCCACTCTCAAAAGCTTCGCAACAAGTGTTTCATCCCTTGAGATAACGCTTGCTAAATTTGCAGCCGACGTTTTGGGATCATTTATCATATCACTTACCCTGTCATATATTTCGGGAAGAGTAGAAAGGCTATTCATCTTCTTTATTTTATACCAGAGCGTATCTTTATCCATTCCCATGTTTCTTTTCCTCTAACAAACTTTCTACTTTTATCGCTTTAACTATTTTTTTTATTTCCATCATTATATTATTATCTTTAGGGATAGAAGAGAATTTTGTTTCTATTTCTGCCTCTATTTTATCAAGTTCTTCTTTCTCCAATTGATCGGAAACCACTTTATCTTTGTCTTCCGAAGATTCTATTCCTTCTACATCAACTTCCTTTATTTTCCATGATTCGAGAATTAATAATTCTCTCTCTGTAAGTTTTTTGCCTTCTTTCAATAAAAGCGCTCCCATGTGACTATATACCGGTTTAGCCAATACCATCCCGGGTTCTATTTTATCTAATTCAATAAGTCCCATATATGTCAAAACTCACAGGATACCCAGCATAGCTGGTAATCAGTGATGCGCCAAAATTTCTTCTATTCTTTCTACCAATCTTGATAAACTAAATGGTTTTGGTATATAGCCATCTGCGCCTGCTTTTATAGCAGATTCTATATCTTCTCTTTTCCCTTTTGCCGTTACCATCATAACAGGAATGGATAATAAATCGGGATCTGTTTTCAAGTGCTTACAAGCCGTAATTCCATCCATATCGGGGAGCATAATATCCAGAAGTATAATATCAGGTTTTTCTTCTTTCAATATTTTAAACATTTGTGCGCAATTTTCGGCAATTCTCACGGAATACTCGCCATAAGTTAAATAAAAAGTAACCGTTTCTATTAAATCCTTATCGTCATCCACAATTAAAACTTTTTTCATAGTACGCCTCCTTATTTATATTCAAATCGGTAAAAAGACATTAAAGGTACTGCCTTTATTAAGTTCGCTTTCTACTTCTATTTTTCCATTATGCATTGTAACTAATTTTTTAGTAATCGTCAAGCCTAATCCTACGCCTTTTGAACTTAGGCTGGTAGACTCTCTGATTTGGAAGAACTTATCAAAAATCTTATCTATATTTTCAGGAGGAATTCCGGCTCCCGTATCTTTAATTGATACTTTTATATATTCTTTTTCTTCTGTTGCTGTAATAGTAACACTACCTTTGCCTGTAAATTTTATAGCATTGCCCACTATATTTGTAAATATCTGGATTAATCTTTGAAAATCCCCATTCACCTTGATAATTTTCTCCGGCAAAGATTTTATAATATCTATACCTTTTTCGTTTGCGTCCCTTTCCAGCGAAATCACAACATCGCTGATTACTTCTTTTATATCTACAGGAGCAAATTCTATTCTTATCTGGCCCGAATCAATACGGGAAATATCAAGAATATCTTCAATTATAAAATTCAACCTGTTAATATTTTTGTTTGCTATTCCAAGAAGATGTTTTTGAGTATCCGTTATTTCACCGGCCATACCATCGGAAAGTATCTCAATTGCATTTTTTACTGTTGCGAGAGGAGAGCGAAGTTCGTGGGATACTACATAAATAAAATCTGTCTTTGACAAATCATTTTCTTCTTTTTTACTCTGTGATTTTTTCATTTCAATCAACTATTCTATATTTCATTAAAGTCCATAAAGCTTTAATGCCATCTTTCCATGTTAATTTTTTACCATCTTCTCTGCTTCTTGCATTATAACTTATTGGTATTTCATATATTTCATAACCTTTTTTTATAACTTTTGCCGTAAACTCAGGCTCAAAATCAAACCTTTTTGCACACAAACACATATCTTTGACTACTTCTCTGGTAAACATTTTATAACAGGTTTCCATATCTGTTAACTGCGTATCATAAAGTATGTTTGTTATTTCTGTAAGAACTTCATTGCCAAAGTAATATACCCATGAATAAGATTTGTTTTTTCGTAGATTACGACTACCATAAACCACATTTGTTTTTCCCTCTAAAATGGGGGCTAAAAGGATTTTATAATCTTCCGGATTATACTCCAAATCTGCATCCTGTATCACGATAACATCCCCGGTCGCCATATCTATAGCCGTTTTAATCGCGCTGCCTTTACCTTTATTAACATTATGCTTTTTGAATTTCGTATCCGGGTTTTGGGATACGTATTTTTCAATCCATTCTCCTGTCCCATCCTTAGACGCATCATCCACAATTACTATTTCTTTAACTATATCCGGCAAATTTACTTTTTTAACTGCTTCAATTATTTTAGGCAAAAATTCCATCTCGTTGTACACGGGTATTATTATAGATAATTTCATATGTTTCCTGTATTAAGTAATCTGTTTGTTTTCGGATAAAAAAGAAAACGTATCTATTATTAATTCAAGTTGTTGGAGAAACTTCCATTTTTTATAACCTGGCGCAAATATATGCATATCAATCGTATAAAGCCTGCCCTCTGCCGATATAAAATATGTTTTGAAAGGACCGCCCATTACTTGTTCATCATTCTGCCATATTCCATCAAGTTTTCCCGCTAAGGAATTATGAAAGTTTACCTGATAAAACTTTGCGAATGTAGTATCTACATAATCTCCATCGTAATATTTAACTCCTATTTTATTTCTAAATTCAATTGCAGCATTAAGATTAAGTTCCGTAGTTGCGTTTAATGGTGTAGTTTCCCAGCAAATTGATATAAATCTATCCGGTGAATGTCTTGCAAGTTCTACAAATCCGATTTTTTCTTCCACGACCTTCCAACCACGAGGAACAGAAATCGTAAATCCATAATCTTTAAGTAACTTTTCGGATACGGTTTTCTGATAACCATCTTTATACAAATCGTTTTTTATTGTTTTTGCAACATTTTCTACAAAATAATTAAAAACTACATCGCTTTTATTTTCTATTATCTCTTTTAATTTGTAAATCGTAGGCGCTGCTATAATAAGAAAAAACTGTCCTTTAACAAAGAAGTCCTGCCCTCCGAACATATATTCTTCGCCTGCCAACAATTTTTTCATTGCACTTTTTGCAAGTAAAGAATCAATGATTTCATCGCCTACAATTCCTAAAACAAGACAGTTTTTACGATATTTATATTTATTGATTTCTGACGGGAGAACTTTTTTTATATCAAAAACCTTTTCCGTAGTAGGTGTATATATTTCTCTTTCCAGAACTTTTGGTATCAAGTCGCTTATTTCTGTCCAGTTTGCATCATTACAAAGCACAATAACTTCGGTGGTTTTACCGGCAGCAGCAGGAGGTTTATATTGAGTTATACATCCGGCAAAAATAAAAAAACATAAAACTAAAAGGTAATTAAGTTTTTGCATATTTGTCTTTAACAGCAAGAGTAAACATATAAAGACTTAATAGTATTGTCAAGTTTTTGAAAAAAATTGTTACCTGCGTTGGGATTAAGCGAGGAAACAGGAAATTTGCACCACAGAGACTTAGGGGACAGGGGTCTACCACAGGCACGAAAAACAAAAAAAGGAAACATATAATATTTTAGACCTGCCAAACAGAACGGCAGGCAGGCAGGATTTACAGTATAAGAAAGCATAGAGATTCTTTTCCACCTTCCTCCAAACAAAAAGCGGACAGGGATGACAAATAGTAAGCAGGTACGATTACAGATATTGAGGAACTTATTGACCGAAGGCTTTATCTATTTTTTCTTCCGGCAGTATTGTCAATGCAAGAGCGGCTGACATACTTGTCGTGGGGCTTACTCTTACGCCAAGGTCAGCATGCAGTAATTTGAATTTCGTCCCTATTCCAATACCTATCCATAAATTGGATTTTGAAATAGCTTTTACGAGTCCAACTCCCGTTCTAAAAACCACTGCTTTATATGGGATTTCCGCACCCATTCCAAACCACTGCGGGTATCCTATTTCCGCAGCTACATTCATAGTCTTTTTATTGATACTGCATCCAAGTTTTACGCTCATATCTTCTTTTGTAGAAAAAGACCGCCCTGTAATAGTTGTTGTATCCCACTTAACGCTTGTATTGGGATCAAAATGTTCAAGGTCTGTCGGTTTTACGGTAAATGTTAAAGAATCTATTGCAGGATTTTCGAGCCATTCCATTCCGGATAGAATATTTATTACAGATATTCCCATATTATAATCTTCGTTAAAATATAGTGCACCGATATCTATTCCGAACCCGGTGCCACCTTCCGCATATCTTAGAACAGCGCTACCATTACCGGATATTATAGTCGATGAGGCAGGATCATCATCAAAAGTAGTTTTAAGTCCTCCATCCAATTTTGCATCCATATAAGAAAAACCTTCCAGATATTTAATCGTCGCACCTATAGAAAAATTATCGCTTGCTATTAATTGAGCTGCGGATACACCGATATCAAGAGCTATTTCGCTTACACCCTGTGTTCCATCAAAACTATATACGGAATCTGTTTCAGGCATATTTCCCCAAAAAATCATTTTAGTAAAATCCGAAGGTATCTCACCTGCATTTTTAGTAACAAGGCAACTTGTAAATGCAATATTTTTCCAGGAGAAAGAAATAGCCTGTGCCCCACCACAAGCACCAAAAGACAAACCATTCTGAAAAATCTTCTTATCTTCATCATTAAAATATCCGTGACTAGCTAATTTTATCCAATCGCCTACGCTTAAATTGGAAGAATACTCCATTCCTATACTTAATATATTGAACGAAAATTTCGGTGATAGTATGAGATTTGCAGGATTCCATCCTACTGCATCAAATCCATTTGCAAAAACAGAATAAGTGCGGGATAATCCTTCTCCCCTGCCACTAAAATTTAGCATAGCATATGCAGAGTTATTTAAAAGCATAACCGTGCATAACAAACAAACTATCCCACCAAGTCGGGATGATAAAATTTTAGATTTCTTACCCATTATTTTTTCCCTACCCTTACTTTAACTTTCAGCAGTGATTTTATTGCAAATCTATCTTTTGGCAAAATAGCTATCGTATCCGGCTTTGTATTTGAAAAGATATTAACAACTATCCTGGGCCAGAGTCTTTCGTATTTAAGATATTCTTTGATTGCTACGGGAGAACGAGTAGTATATACCCCCCTCGGGTTAGCCGCACAAGCAGGTTCAAACGGCAATGTATATATACATTCTCCATAGGAAATTGAGTCAGTTGACATATACACCTTTATGTTTCCCTGCAAAGGAGTAGGATTTGCATATTGAATTTTCAAACTTGTACTTTCTATAGGAGCATCTTTTACTTGTTTTGGAATGTTAATCCCGATTACCGTATCAGGGTCAATTTTAAGCGTATCACTTAGTATAATTCTTGCCGGCATTTCAAAACCAACTTCTCCCGATATAAAATCTGCAGAAGTTACGCCTATATCACCACTTAATCTGACTTCCCCTGTTACGCTGATAGATTCGGGAAAAAGATTAATAAAGTTTACAACAGAGTCTCCACCTATTCTGAAAGAATTTGAATCCGGAGCTATCGTATCTATTATTGTAAGAGTTCTGGTAGAGTCGGCCCTTCTTCCTGTTACGTTGAGAATTATTTCCGGATTTGCATCTATTCCATTATACATATTTATAAAGAACCATACGTTATCAAGTTTTATTACCGTTGGGTCAATATTGTAATAATCTATCGTTTTACTATATGTAGGTATAGTAGTAACTATCGTGCTATCAAAGTGTGCATTGATCTGGGAGACACAAATATTATACAATTTAATTCTAATGCTAAAAGTATCATTCTCATCAAGAGTATCCGTTACGCTTCCGGCCGTAGGATAAAACCAGGTACTCAATCTTAAAGAATCTGGGGTTATAGGATTAATAGTTCCATTTCTTATTATTATAGTGGTATCATTATCTCCATTTATGACAGTTTTATGGATATTAAGAAAATTGCACTCTGCAATATCTTCAACAAAGAAATCAAACTGCCCATGAATAGGATTTACAAAATGAAATTCACAATACCCACTATCAATTTGCGCAGAATTAATAGCATACGGTTTTAAAGCTAAAGGAGTTACTATATTTGATGTGCAGGGAGGGAATTTGCCACTCATTGCAGAAAGTGTTCTAACAAATAATTCCATAGATGTTTCTACATTAACCGCAGTATCTATCACTGTAGGAGTTGTTTTTTCCCGTGTCCAGATATGCATTTCATAATTCATTGGATTTTGAACTTTTTTTCCACTCAGGTTACAACCATTAATTGCCGAGTCACCCGGATTAATTGAATAATAATAAAGATTTAGCGTTTCCGAAATAATAAGACTAACGCGTACAGAATCTAATACAATGGGGAGATTATTTTTAAAACCAATGCTAAGATACCCGGAATCTACGTCTATATATTCAAAATCCATTGGCAAATGAAAGGAATCACCCAAGGTCGAATCTTGAGCAGGAATAGTATCTATCAACTGCCCCTGAAAAGCTCTTATTTCCGGCATAACATCACCGAGAGTAAAAGATACGGTATCTTTAGATGAGAGATTAAATTTAATATCCGTAAATGCAAGGGATGTATCCTGACAAATAGAATCCAGTACTAAAATATCTTTTACCCATATAGGATCAATATTAAAACTTTTCTCAAATAAGGAAACGGAATCAATAGAATCTTTACATACATCACGCATAAGGATATTTCTAGACGCTATTGGCAAGTTAATTTCCGTATCCCAGGAAGGAGGAATAGGGTTTTGCATACAACTACAAAAAAGTAAAACAAAAATCCCGGATATAATCTTTTTCATATAGACACCTTCTACTTCTATCATATTTAGATATTATCAATAACAGTGCTTGTCAATAAATTTCTAAAATATAATAAATAAAGATTAGTTAATATCGAAACCTTCAAGTTAAAACAAAGGATACAGCGTAAATAGAAACAACACTCTTAATCATTCAGAAGTTTACTAATAGTATTGGGATAAATCCTCTTTCTAATTAATATTTGATAGTTAATTTTCATGTATTGCTATTCTCACTTGACAAAAATGAAAAACTTTTTTATTGTAAGAAAACAATGAGGATTATATTTTGCTTGATATTTGTTTTTATAGCCGAAATTTCTGAGGCGCAACAAATAATCCCGCCTGTAACAAAGAAACTCAGATATGTATCCTTATGTTCGTCTCTTACCGCTATCGCATCCGATTGGTTCGTTGAATATTATTACACTAAATACAAAGAAGTGGAAGATCCCGATGATTGCGAAAAATATCGTGAAAACACCAAACTATGCGAAAACATTAGGGATATATCTATGTGGACTGCGGGTATAAGTATAGCAGCTTCCATCATTTCAGAAAAACTTGCAAAACAGCCCAAAACGCAGGGTTCTATACAAAAACTCCATATTAATTTAGGCAATAAAGAACTGGAAGTAACGCCGGGACTGACTTTCAGCCCGGCTAAAAAAGGAATAGGATTGTCTATATTTTGTAAACGCAGTTAAAATAGCAACTATCAACAATTTAAAAATTAAGAGAAATTTATTATGAAATATAAACTCGTTATAATATGTTTGTTCTTCTTAGCCTGTAACCGTAAACAATTTACAAACCCAAATGATTTAATTAATACTCCTCCTCCACCTAAACTAACCTATCCAATAGGAGATACTCTTATGTATAACAATCCTTCTATTTTAGAGTGGGAAGCCATAGATGACGACACGTTATACCCTTCAGGTAGAGTTTATGAAATCCTTTACTCATCGGACAGCAACTTCACTTCTACAATATCTATAATCACAAGCTACTCTCATACCTCTCCTTCTAAATTGTTCGAAGAGCATTGTTTCTGGAAAGTAAGAGCAAGGAGAGAAGAAGCTTCTGAAAAATCATGGGGGGAATGGTCTGATGTTGCGTCATTCAGGGAACGTTTTCCTCTTGTTACCGAATACAACAGTATTCCGGGAGGCAGCCAAATTATTATAAAGGATAATTATGCATATATCAGAGGCTACAAATCCTATTATTCAACATCAAATTCTTTTTATATCCTGAGTTTAAGTAATCCGGCTAATCCTGCATTTATTTCATCTTTTACGGACAGTAGTGTAAACTACTTCTATGGAATGGAGAAATCAGGAAATTATCTTTTCTTTCTTGCAAGAGATGATTCCGGCTATTATGTTATTAGAACTTACTCAATAGCTACCCTTTCTTCTCCCAAATTATCAGGCTCCTGCAGAGTATCGTATAGCTCTTCATCATACACCTATAACATACTCGCAGTATCCTATCCTGCGGTGTATCTAAAAACTTCCTCTTATTATGTATCCATAATTAATGCTTCCCAACCGGACCATCCTTTTGTCACGGATTCAATAAGATGCGAAGATTATTCTTTACGGAATGTTGCAACCGTTGGAAACTATCTCTTGTTATTCGGCGATTATAAGATATATGTATATGATATTTCAGACCCACTTCATCCTTCAATAGCTAATAGTTATAACTGCAATTCTTTCATAAACAACCTTTGCATCTCCGGAGACACATTGTTTACAGTAGATAATTCTTACAGTTACCCGATAATTACTATTTTTGATATTTCGGCACTACCGACAATTAATAAATTGGGTACCCTATCGACCTCCTCTTATGGTTTTTCAGGATCATTTTTATTCTCCAATAATTGCCTTGTATCGCTTTCCGGTGGGATTCTTGAACTAAATGGGATTAATAATCCTTTGGAAGGAAGCATTAACCATTCATTTTCTATCTATGATATAGCTGCAAATAAAGATTATTTATATCAGCTTTCTTCATCCGATGGAATATCTATAATAAAACTATGCAAAGAAAAATAACTATTTTACTTTTTATCTTTTGTATAGGCTGCGACTTCGGTCTCAATGCGCCAAAGGAAGATGCTAATGGAATTTACCTGAACTTATTATCAAATACAACATTGAGCATTGAGGGTATCCTTAGGATATACAACAACAAAGCTTATATAATAGGAGATTACAACTTACAAGTGGTGAACATCTCTGACAAGGTTAGGCCAAAATCGTCTGATTGTTATTTTGTCGTGGGGCAGGAAATAAAAGATGCCTTTATAAACGACCCCTATTTCTACATCATCTCCCCCGATACGCTTTTTATCAAGAATATTAATTCTCTTTCCCAAATCGTTGGAAAATTAGCCCTTAATACTACTGTCGAAAATATAAAAATAAATGGAAATTATGCTTATATCAAAACAAGCGTCGGCAACTTATTAATAATAAATATATCATCCCCGTCTAATCCTGTGCTTCTTGGAACAGTAGGTTTTGGGAAAAAAATCGAAGATTATATTATTGAAGACAAAATTGGATATCTGCTGTTCTATAATTCTCTTTTGGTTTACGACTTTTCAAACCCCACCCAACCCTTACCCATAGACATTTCTGAAATAACAACATATGATGGGACGGGGCTCAAAAAGAATGGCGAATATTTATATCGCAGAGGAAGTTTTTGGGGAATATATATTACAAAAACTAAGGGACAAGCGCTTGAGTCCATCCGCTTTCTTGAATTTCCAAGAGAAATACTGGATTTCGATTTTGACAAATACGGAATAGCCACAGACACTTCTACATTATACCTGTTGAATGCACAAACTCCTTCTTATCTTTGTGTAATTGAGAAAATGCTGGGAAGAGGTTATTCTTTAAAAACAGAGGGCGATTATATATATTATCTTCAAAACAAGTCTTTAATTATTCTTAAAGTTGAAAAATTACGATGATTCTGCTTGCCTTTTTTATTACTGCCGCATCTATTTCAGGAGTCGTTTATGATGCTGAAACCCTTAACCCAGTTCCCTTTGTCAGCTTATTTATAAACAATGGAGCTTATGGTGCAATTACCGACTCTTCGGGCAAATTCTATACCCAACTCAAGGCAGGAAATTACAAAATAAAAACATCTCATGTCGGATACATAGGTAAAACCATAAACGTAAAACTTTCCCCCAAACAAGAATTAGAGTTATCTATCCCGGTAGAAAAAAAAACTTTTAAACTCGAAGAAGTCAGGGTGCTTGGAGAACGTATTCTTGAACCATCTTTCAGAGGAATAGATGTAAAAGAACTAAAAAAACTCCCTTTCGCAGAATTGGATTTTTTTAGGACTCTACAGTCTTTTCCGGGTGTCTATTCGGTATCTGACCTTGTTGGGTGGCTTTATGTTCGTGGCAGCACTCCCGACGAAAACCTTTACCTGATGGATGGAGGCGAAATTGCTTGTCCACAACACTATTTCGGAGCCGTGTCGGCTTTTAACGTAAATTTACTTAAAGATGTAAGATTCTCCTGCGGCGGATTCCCGGCATCATACGGAGACAGATTATCCGCAGTCCTTGATGTCACAACAAGAGAAGGATCTTCTGAAAAAAGAGTAACAAAAATAAACGCAGATTTGTTGGAAGCCGGAATTGAAACAGAATTTCCTCTTTCAAATAATTGTTCTTATATTTTCTCTGCAAGAAAAAATTATTTTAAAGCCATCGCCCCTCTTGTAGGAATAGAAGATTCGACTATGATTTTGCCCGCCTATCAGAATTTCCAGAATAAATTATCCTTTTCTCTTGGTAAAAATAATAAAATATCGTTAAGCAGTTTATTGATGGAGGATGCAGCATCCGTATCCGGTAGTATTATAGAAGATAACGGCGTGAATATTAACTGGAATAATGTAAGTAATACTTATGTCTTAAATTATTACACTACTATGCTAAACCAACCTCTCAGAACGGTAATTTACCATACTTATCTTTCCAGGTATGCCAACTGGATTGATTCAACCGTAAAAAATAAAAATAAGCTCTTAAAAAAAACCGGGATAACCCAAACCGGCGAATTCAAATTTCTCAAAGACAAATCTCTTGAGTGGGGAATTTCTTCTTCGTACCTCGATTATTCTATAGACGATGACTTGCCTGTTGAATTTATGGGACTTGAAAAATGGAATATACCTATACGTTTGTTTGCAGACACCTCCACAACCCAATATGGCGCTTACTTAACTTTAAATACTCCCGTCACAAGTAAAATTACTCTATCATCAGGCTCAAGATTTGATTATAGTTCATTAATTGACCGGGCTATTATGAGTCCCAGGCTCAGATTAACATATTTCTACAATCCTAAAACTTCTTTTTCTATTGCCTGGGGATATTACCAGCAATTCCAGGCACCTGAGGTGTTGATACTTGCGCCGGGAATTACGCCTGCGAAGTCCAATCACTATTTAATAGGAATAGAGAGAGAAATATCTAAAGACATTTTCGGAAAAATTGAATTCTATGAAAATAAAATCAGTAATTTGGGATATATATTTGTTGATGAAAAGAATATGAGCATATCTTCAAATTGCAGCGGGTATGGGTTTGCAAGAGGAATAGAAACGTTTGTTAAAAAATCATTTACAAATAATTTCTTTGGCTGGGGCTCCTGTTCGTTTTCTAAAACAAGAAGGACAAGCTTATTTAACAAGAACCTTACGGATTTTGACGCAGACCAGCCTGTTTCTTTGAATTTAATAGGTGTTTATACTTTCGGTAAATATGCAATAAGCACTACTTACAGGCATTCTTCAGGCAGACCCTTTACCCCGATCGCAGGTTGGTGGTGGAATAACCGGCTTGGCAAATGGATTATGTTCAAGGGACCCAAAAACTCGGAACGCTACCCGTCTTATGACAGATTGGACATAAAAATTGAAAGAGAATTTCACATATCTAAAACAACCGGAAATATATATTTCACTATCCTTAATGTATTTCAACATAGGAATGTTCAATTTTATGATTATATTGAAACCCAACGGCAACCTATCTATATGCTGCCAAGACTTGCTTTCTTAGGCGTAGATTTTACAATTTTTTAGATAAACAAGAGGAGAATGATGAAAAAAATTATAATTATGTTATTACTCATTCCTACTTTTCTTAAGGGAACAATAAGGGATGTGTTCGTCTCGGATAGTGCACAGGGAATCCAGGACTCAATAAATGTAAGTTCTTCTTATGATACTGTTATGGTTCATAATGGAACTTATTATGCAGGAGAAGTAAGTTTATACTATGGGATTAGAATGAAAAAAAACGTAACTTTCATGAGCGCTAATGGCGCTCAATCTTGCACATTGAGCGGATTTAACAGCGCTGCCGCCTGCTCATCTTACCATGTAATATATTGTTATAATTTTGGGTCAGATACGTCTTCACACACAACCGTAATAAAAGGCTTCACAATAAAAGATGGAAATGCAAAAGGGAGTTCCTCGGAAGATAACTCCGGGGGGGGGATTTACTGCTACTATGCTTCTCCAACCATAGATTCCTGCATTATAACAAATAACTTTGCTGGTTATGGCGGGGGGATAGGTCTTAGATCCAGCTATTCGGCACCGATAATAAAAAACTGCGTACTAAAGAGCAACATTGCCACTTATGGCGGCGGAATAATCAATAATGCTACCTATGGCAGTTTTCTATCCCTTGAAAACAATATAATAAAAGATAATTTTGCCACTTATGGCGGGGGTATTTATAGCCAATACACAAGTTCAATTACCCAGAATACAATAACAAACAACTCGGCTGATTATGGCGGAGGGATTTATGTTAGCGGATACCCCAATTCAATTACTCAGAACACGATAACGAACAACTCAGCTGATTATGGTGGAGGTATTTACATTAGCCAGTGCACCGACTCAATCACCCACAACACAATAACAAACAACTCAGCTAAATATAATGGCGCCGGAATTTATATGTATCATTCTACGTCTACGATTACAAATAATATGATAGCAGGCAATTACACTAATTATGGATGCGGCGGAGGATTTTTTATTGATAATTATTATAATTCAATTAAAACTAAAATCAAAAATTGTGTCATTGCCTTGAATAGAAGTAAAAGAGGAAGTGCTGTTTTCAATATGAATAGCGGCAAAGCTTTTTTTGACAGTTGTTTTATAGTGGATAACGGCGATATTGCAAGCACAGGAATCGGTGCTGTTTACCTGACGGCAGACGCAGATACAACCACAATTTCTTACTCAAATCTGTATTACAATACCTTACAATCGGAAATTGAAATTTTCAATAACACAATCCTTCCGCTTCCTTTGAAAAATAATTTTTGGTGGGACACCGCTACGACAGAAATCGCAAAACATATACAGGGACAAAGTGTATATACACCCGGTATGTATAATTTTGTATCGGGAGCGCCCGGTGAACCTATCACAATAGACTCTATTCGCAATTATGACAGCACTTATTCATTTGTAATAGATTCTCTTGAAAATAATCCTGATACGCTATATCTCAGAATATACGGGCAAGATAGAAATGCGAAACTCAGAGAAGCAGCCGTTGCAATTATCAAAACAAATTGTTATCCAACAGGCATTGCAACAGCATTGCTCGAAACGGATACGAATTCCGGGATATACCAGGGGGAAGTAATTGTAAAAATTTCCGCCGGAAACGATACTATTCGGCTTGATGATATTTACAACATAGTAAAAGCAGATACCGGAGGTTCCATCGTAATCATTACTGCAAACACAGATACTTCGCAAAAATTACTGGTTTTTTATAAAGGAAATTATGGGATAGAAGAACCATCCATTTCGGATTTTGGATTTCGGAATATGGATTTAAAAATAGGACAAAACCCATTTTCCCACTCAACAGTTATCACTTATCAATTGCCAAAACTCTCTACTCTGAGCTCTCAACTTTTAACTCTCAAGATTTATGACATCACCGGCAGGCCCGTAAAAACTCTTGTAAACGAACAAAAACCCGCCGGAACTTATAGCATAACTTTCTCCGGAAAAGATTTGTCATCGGGAATTTATTTTGCAAAACTGGTAGTAGGTAATTTAAAAACAACAACAAAACTAGTGTTGATGAAATAATTTGGAAAATTTATAAAGGAGAGGAATGAAAACTTTTAGATTTTTGACAATATTAAACTTTCTCTTTATTCTTATATTTATGGGATGTGGCGTTCCGATGGAAACCGAGTTTCTAATGTTTGACCATAATTATATTCCCAAGCATAAGCTACCCGAAGAAATAGAAGTTTACTTTGAAGGAGCTCAGCCTGACAAACCATATAGTATAATTGGAATTATAGAGACTTCCCCCAATTCCGATTACTGGATTAATAAAAAAGGCCCAAAACTTGAAGACTATATAAAAGACATGAAAAAGAAAGCAGCTAAACTAGGGGCGGATGGCATAATCGGCATATATTCTCCAATGGAACTTACGGTCGAGAGCCAACAAACAAAGGCATCTACAAATGGCATAAGCATTTCTAATTCCCAAGAGTATTCTACAATAAAGGGACAGGCATTTGTGTATACAAAATAAAACGTTATTCTTTTCCTGTCAAATTTTTTCATTTTTGTCTTTCTTTTATTCCATTTTGTTCTCTACCCACTGTTGTCTAACGTGTTTTTATATATTTCCATTCTTTGTATTTGTTTTTTAGAAGAAGTTTTTCTTGCAAAAATGGAAACCCGGGATATCATAGAAGTGGTAAGGTTATTAAAAAGGGAGTTTAAATGGAAGTATTGTATTATGTTTTTATAAAAACAACCGCAGGAAAGACCGTGCAGGCTTTAACAGAAATAAGGAAACTCCCCGAAATAAAAGAAGCTCATATGGTTACTGGCAATTGTGATATAATTGCATTTCTTAAATCAAATAATGTTAAAGAGCTTGGCAATATGGTTGCCGGGAAAATACATAAGATGGATAGCGTAAGTTCTACTACTACCTGTATTGTAGTCGAATAAAAGCCCTTATTAAAATAAATTATTTTCCTTTTATAAGACGCATATCCGGATGGTTTTTCTATCTTTTTTATTCTCGTTAATTTTTTACAATAGATTTTTCTTGCCAAAAAGAAAGAACAGGGATATTAGTCTACTTTAATAATATAAGTCATAGAGGAGGAAAATATGGATGACCAAATAAACCGTTCAAGAATGAAAACGTATATGCCAATAATTCCGGGAATGGATACGACGCCTTCACAGGTAAATAATCTCGCAAGCACTTTTGTAGAGCGATTAGAAAAATGGATACGGGAAGCCGAAAATAGTCTGAACCCGGATGAAAGACTGGTTTTAAAAGTAATTCTTCATAATGACCGGGAGCACCAGATTAGTAATATTAGTTATCAAAATCCAAATTTAATTGCATTTCATTGTATTGATGACCTGGTTACCGAAAAAACTATTCTTGTTCATCAAAGTTCCGTCCAGTTAGTATATAGCGTAGAAAAAATCGATAGGGACACCGAAAAGGGACAAATAGGATTTATACACCAAGCATAGAAAATTAAATATTAAAAAATTAATACCCAAAATAAGTATCTACGAGTTTTGTTTTCCGCAGTTTGAAGCAGATATTTTAGATTGCCTTTCTTGCTGCAGTATAATTTTTCACAATTTGGGAAATAGTCTAATGAAAAAATGTTATCTGTGGAATTGACCTAACGGTATTATATTTTCATCAAGCATTGTAGGGAACAGGCATGCCTGTTCCCTACATAATTACATTAAAAATTATTACTGAAATTAAGACGAAAAAAATGGAAGAATTTTGAATTAAGTTAAGTAAGTAAAAGCCTCTTATTTTCCGTCAAGAGCCAGTTTCTTCTTAATTATGTTCGTTTGAATAACAGAGAACGTATTATAAATGAACCAATAAATTACAAGCCCGGAAGGGAAGTTTAAGAATATTACCGTAAACATAATTGGCATAAAATACATCATTCGTCTCTGCATCGGGTCACTTATCTGTGAAGATTGCATTTTCTGTTGGATAAACATCATAATCCCCATAGCAATCGGTAAAATAAAGAACGGGTCAGGTTCTGAAAGATTTTCTATCCAGTGAGGAATAAAGATCGCATTTCTCAACACTATTGAAGTATCAAGAATTGCATACAAGGCAAAAAATATTGGCATCTGGATTAAAAGAGGCAAACATCCGGACACCGGGCTTACGCCTTCTTTCCTGTAAAGATCCATTACTTCCTGGTTCATTTTCTTTGGGTCGCCCTTATATTTCGTCTGCAAGCTCTTGAGTTTCGGCTGCATTCTTTGCATAGCAATTGCCGATTTCTGGCTCATAGCAGTCAGCGGGAAAAATATTATCGTCATCAGTAAAGAGAATATTATAATTATTATTCCATAATTGGATATTCCCTTATGCAAGAACAGGAAAAACTTCAAGAAAAACCTGGAAATGGGTCTTATCCATTTAAATCCGAAATAGCAGGATTCCCCGAGAGTAGAATGCATTTTATTCATAAGTTCATAATCAAGGGGCCCGGCATATAGTTTATAATTATATTCTCCCGTAGATGTTTTCGTAGTCAAAGATACTCCTACTCTTGTCGCTTCGGGGTCTTTTGGTGCGGTTGCGCATCCACCGCCCATCATACAACCGCCGCCAACAGCGCCTTTTGCAAACCTGCGCATAGAATAAGATTCAGTCTCTCCCAGCGGTATTAATGCAATAAGAAAATATTTATTTTTTAATCCCACCCAGTCTATAGTTCCCTGTTCCGTAAAATATGCAGTATCAAGTTGTGTCAAAGTTTTTGAAATCACTTCTTTCCCGGCATTTGCGGCTCCTCCGAAATATCTTAATTCCAGATCAAGCTTTTTTTCAGTAGACGCTATCCCTGCATCCCAACGAACCGTATGACGATAGGTATTAGGAAATGTATATTCAAGACCTATACTATATGATGAATCCGAAAAACTATATATTTTACGACCTGTTTCTCCTGATGGGAGTGTGGTTTCGTATACCAATTTATTAGGAGTGTTTTCTACTAATCGGAATATTAAATTACTAAGGTCAATTTTTTCGTTTTTATTAGTTTCTATTATATCTTTTATTCCACTATTTCCGGAAGGAACGAGTTCCGTTCCTTTCTTATGATGGCTTTCGTATTGAGATAAATTAATAGATACGATACTTGCGCCAACGGGGTCAATTATAACCTTAAGCGAAGAAGTAATTATGGTGTCAAGTTTCACGACGACGGTATCTTCGAGAGTATCCGTAGAAGCAGCAATTACATCCTTAGATGTGGCGCTAATGGCGGGTAAACCCACCGGATTCGTAGTCGTTGCAGTATCCGTCTGTTTTACCGGAGCAGTAACTTGTTTCGGGCTTCGCTTTATGATTAGGGTTTGCCACCCTATAAGAACCAAAAATATAAGAACTATTCCGATAATTGGTCTTTTATCCATTTAAAGTGTTTATTATGGGGTAAAACTCGTAATTGTCAACACAAATATTTGGAACTGTCTTCTCTTTTAAACGACATTTTCTCTCTTGTCTTGACAAATGGGAAGCATATTAATATTATCAACATCATTAATAGTAGGTTTTCAGAATAAACTAATTGTTGCTCTATACAAACTAAAGAATAATATGTACAGGAGGGAAAATGGGAGAATATAAATTCGTGAAAAGAACTCTAACAATTCTTATATGCTTACTTGGATTAATTAGCAATACATTTGCGAATACGCATTATGTTTCTACAACCGGCGCAGATACGGGGAACGGGACTTTTGCTGCGCCATGGGCAACTCCGGGATACGGGTCAAAAGAAATGTTAGGCGGGGATACTTTAATAATAAGAGGCGGGCAATACACGCTTTCTACATACTGGGATGATATGATAACTCCACCATCGGGAACAATAAATAATTGGACGGTAATCAAGGGAGATAGCGGTGTGATCCTACAGGGCAGGAATAATCTTTCTTCGGCAATAGAAATAACCGATAAAAGTTACATTGTTATAGAAAACCTTGAGATAACAAATTTAGGGGGGCAGAATTTCAGAGAAGGGGTTAATTGCTATGGTTTGATAGCGCATTGCGTATTAAGGAATCTTTATATTCATCATCTGGATGAATTCGGGATGGACATTCAGGATGCCAGTGATTTGAATATAACAAATTGTACTATTAGTTACTGTGGATTTGGAAGTATTGGAGGACCAACGGGAGTGCAAGGTGGCTGGAGAAATGTAGTAGTAGAGAGTTGCACGTTGAGTTACAGCGGGCATTATTACCAAGGTGGGCCGGGGCCATCGCCATATGATAGGCCTGATGGTTTTGGGATAGAGCCGAGTTCCGGGCCAATAGAGATTGCAAATACAGTTTCAATGCATAACAGGGGAGACGGGTTGGATTCCAAAGTAGAAAGCACGTATATACATAATTGTATAGTAGCGAATAATTCTTGTGATGGCTTAAAGCTCTGGGGTACCGGCACGAGAGTAGAGAATGTTTTAGTGTATGGGCGTGGCGACGGCAATGCAACCCAGACACCGTGGACATCACTTGTGATAGCGGATATGCCTGATTCCGGAGCGAGGTTTGAGCTAGTAAATGTAACCATTCACGACGTTAACGTTGATGGAAGTTACCCCTCATATATGGGGTATGAGCAAACAGTGCCGATGGAAATAATGTTACGGAATGTTATAATAGAGGGGAATGGGAGTCCGGTATTTGTGGGAGAGCATATAAATTTAATAATGGACCACAGTTTAATTTATATATCGGGAAACAGCGAACAGCTGGAGGTTGGAGGAACAAGTTATGATTCTACGGATATGGAGACCGGAGTTCTTGGGAGCGGGAATCTTTGTCGGGCGCCGTTATTCAAGTCACCTGCATGGGGCAGTGATGGGAATTATCATTTACAAGTTGGAAGTCCGGCAATAAATAGCGGGACATCTTTGGATGTGCCGGCGTTTGATTTAGAATATTTTGGACGACCATACGGAAGCGCTTATGATATGGGATGTTATGAGTATCACCCCGTTAGTGTAGAAGAAAATGCAAAAATCAAAAATCAAATATCAAAATTAAAGATACTGAAAAACCCATTTTTTAGTTCGACTTCTATTCGTTATTCCGTTCCTGAATACACAAATACCAGACTGACGATTCACGATTTAACCGGAAGGACGATAAAGACAATCGTTAACGGAAAGAAAGAAGCAGGAAATTATACTGTTGGTTTAGATGGCAAGGAATTGTCGGCAGGGATTTATTTTGTAAGGTTTGTTGTGGGAGATTATAAAGAAACCCATAAACTAATATTGGTGAAATAAACATAAGCTGTAATTAACCTGTTACGACTGCCGTTTCCTACGAAGACAAGAAGATAAATACAATACAATAAAATTATTGTTGCAAATATTGAGAATCAGATATAATAACAAAATAAAGAGGAATGTGTTTATGAAAAATATAAAATTGGTACTCATAGTCTTGCTGTCGGTGGCAGGTATAACTTACGGACAGAGCATAAAAGTTGGAGTAGTTCTTCCTTTGACGGGAGCTTTATCGGAATACGGGAACGGTTGTCTGAACGGGATGAAACTTGCGGCAGATGAGTTGGTAATGGAAGATAAACATATTATATTGAGCGTGGAAGATGATTCCGGGAATCCATCCGCTTCGGCATCTGCAGTAAGAAAACTTTTTTACGGGGGATGCAAAATCATAGTAGGTCCTCTTACGAGTTCCGCGGTAATGGCGGTTGCCCGTTTAATAGACAGCTTGAATGTTCCGCTGATTGCGCCTGCGGCTACTGCGCCGAGTGTTACAATAATGTCTTCCCGTATATATCGTTTATGTTATAGCGACACAATGCAGGGGAAAGGAATGGCTGAGTTTATCCGTTATGCTATGGGGAAAACAAAAGCAGGAGTATTGCTTGACTATGATAATATTTATTCCAAGGAACTTGCATCGGCTTTTGAGAAGAGGTTCCAGGAAATAAACGGAGAGATAGCAAAAGAGGCGGTTTATACTTCAGGAGATACGGATTTTAGAACTCAATTACAGGCATTAATCGTAAAAAACGTTGACTGCATATTTGTTGCAAGTTATTATAAAGAAGCGGAAAATATAATCAAACAGGCAGCGCAACTTGGAATAACCTGCCCTCTTATGGGTGGCGACGGGTGGGATTCGCAGGAACTAATAAATATGACAAAAGAGTATAACGGGTTTTATTTTTATTCTTCTCATTTTTTCAAGAACGATGTTAAGGCGAAGAAATTCAGAAATTCTTATATGAATGCAACTTCGATGGAACCGACGAGTTTCGGCGCATTGGGATATGATGCGATTCGTTTGATAGGAACGCTGAAATTGAATGATACCACAAGCGCAGGGATAAGAGATGAGTTGAGGAAAGTGGATAACTTTACCGGAGTTACGGGAAAAGTAAGTTTTAAGAACGGGCGCGACCCGGTAAAAGAAGTTACGATTCTCAGGTTTTTCAAAGGGAATTCATCTTTACAGCAAAAGTTTATACCAAAATAAATATGATTAGATATTTTAATATCCTTATTTTGTTGCTTTTAACGGCAGGATGCAAGGGGCAGAAAAAACACGATTCGGTTTCCGATTTTGAAAAAAACCTGCCTGACGGCAGTCAGGTAATAATGAATTTCAACTTGACCGAATGTGCGAATGGGGAGACGAGTTTCAAGCTGGCAGCATCAAAAGCAATTGTATATTCGGAGACGACACTGGTATACAGGATAAAACTTAATTTCTTTAAGAAAGGCGCTTTTTATGGGGAGTTGTTGGCGGACAGCGGAACGCTTTTTACGGAGACTGATGATATGGAAGCATTTGGAAACGTGAAAGTTACGGGGATAGAGGGGGCAGTACTCGAGTCAAATGAACTGAAATGGTCAAACGCTCGCCAGAAAATATACACGGAAGAACAAGTTTTAATTACGACAAAAGACAAAAAGATTTCGGGGAAGAACTTTGAAAGCAACCCGGATTTAACTAATATAAAATTAAAAGAGACTTCCGGCAGTGGAGTGGGGACGTTAGGAAAGATTGACAGTATAGGAGTGAGCAAGCCTCCCTCTCAAGCGGAACAGAAGAACGAGATGAAAAAAGAATCGGAAATTGGGGGAATGAAAATAAGGGAATACACGACAAGAGCTGTGGCTAAAAAAGATACGATAATAAGAAAAGAAATACCGAATACAAAAACAAATACGGAGACTGAGAAGGATACGGTGAAGTGAGAAAAAGAGTTTTTCACCGCAGAGTCGCAGAGTACGCAGAGGAAAGAAAAACAGAGGGGAAATGTTGAACGAGACAAAAAGATTTAAAACAGGTGACCACAAAAAATAGGAAATTATAAAATGTGGGCACCCATAAAAGAGGGTATCAGAATATCAGCAAATCAGTGAGCAGGGAACAGAAAATAAAACATAGAAAAATAGGACATACCAAAAAGACTGGCAGGCAGGCAGGATAAAAAAGAGATAAAAGCAGGGGGAAATATAAAAAAACTAAATATATTAATAGCGGTTGTAGTTACAATACTGAATCAGTGTGTATGGGCGAAGGTATCGGTGGTTGACAGTATATTATTAAGACCGCAAGCAGGAAATGGAAAGTACCCGACTGCGGTAGCGGTGAACCCAACAACAAATAAGATTTATGTAGCAAATTCCGGGAGTGATAATATTTCGGTAATTGATGGAACAAATGATTCAGTTATTGCCACAATAAACGTCGGGTATTCTATTAACGCCATCTGTGTAAACCCGACAACAAATAAAATCTATACGGCAAATTGGAGCAGTAATACTGTTTCCGTAATTAACGGGGGGAACAATACAGTTGATGCTACAATAAGTGTTGATTCTTGCCCTTCCGGTATTTGTGTAAACCCGACGACGAATAAGATTTATGTGACAAATTATTATCGTAATAATGTTTCAGTAATTGATGGGACAACTAATTCCGTAGTTGATACAATACCTGTCGGGTATTATCCCCGGAGTATTTGCTTAAATCCAACAACGAATAAAATTTATGTAGCAAATAATGGGTGGGATGATATTTCAGTAATTGATGGAAATAACAATTCCGTAATTGATACAATATCTGCCAAGTTTGGTCCTTCCGGTATTTGTGAAAATCCAATAACAAATAAAATTTATGTAATATATAGTTACGATACGGTTATTTCTGTAATCGATGAGATGACTGCCTCAATAGTTGATACAATACCTATCGGATATTTTCCTAAGAATATCTGTGTAAACACAACAACAAATAAAATCTATACGGCAAATTCCTCATTTGATAATGTTTCAGTGATTGACGGAACAAATAATTCCGTAATTAATACTACAATCGTTGGACATTATCCTTCCGGCATATGCGTAAATCCAACAACAAATAAAATCTATGTGGCAAATAGTTATAGTGATAATGTTTCAGTGATTGAGGGAGTAACTAATTCAGTAGTTTCTACGGTAATTGTCGGGGCTAGTCCACGTGGGATATGTGTAAATACTGCCACCAATAGGATTTACGTAGCAAATGCAGGACAAAATAACGTTTCTGTAATTAACGGAGCAAATAATTCAATTGTTGCTACTATACCTGTCGGATTTTACCCTATAATTATATGTGTAAACCAAACAACAAATAAAATTTATGTGACAAATGGGATGATGAATAGTATTCCAGTAATTGACGGGACAAGTAACACCGTTGTTGCTACATTACCTATTATTGGAAGTATGCTGGGGTTGATTTGTGTAAATCCGACAACAAATAAAATTTATGTGGCAGATGATATCTCTGGCAATCTCTTAATAATTGACGGCGCAAGTAATTCATTAGTTGATAGTATCGTTGATTGTTATCCAAATAAGATTTGCGTAAATCCAATAACAAATAAAGTTTACGTATCGACCCTAGACAGTAGTGTTTTAGTGATAGATGGGGCAAGTGATTCAGTAATAGATTCAGTATTCGTTGAGTCTTGGCTTTCCGGTATCTGTGTAAATCCGACAACAAATAAGATTTATGTGACAAATTCTATAGATAAAACTATTTTAGTAATTGACGGAATAAATGATTCAATTGTTGCTACGATACCTATCGGGTTTTCACCCTTGCAGTTTGCTGTAAATTTTACAACAAATAAGATTTATACGGCAGGTCTTGGTAGTATTTTCGTAATTGACGGAGCAACTAATTCCGTAATACAAACGATGCAGGTAGGACAAAGTCCGGGGTCTATTGCAGTTAATCCGCAGGACAGTTTGATGTATGTAAGTTGTAGCGAAGCAGGCGGGGTTTGGGTACTTAAGGATGATGGGACAGGAGTGGAAGAAAATGCGGATTTTGGATCGCGGAATGCGGAATTGAAAATAAGTAAGAATCCGTTTGCTAAATCAACAGTTATTAGTTGCCAAATACCTGCTAAAAGTAACGTTTCGTTAACGATTTACGACTTGTCAGGTCGATGCATAAAGACATTAGTTAATGAAGAAAAACCGGCAGGAACTTATAGTATTTCATTAAATACAAAAGGGTTGACATCGGGGATTTATTTTGTGAGACTAACTGCAGGCGCATCCGAAACGACAAAGAAGATTACAATTATAAAATAGAAATTAAACAGTGATCTGAAGAGACGTTAAGAGACAAGAAGAAGAAATGAAAGTAAAGATGAGATTCTTCGTTACACTCAGAATGACAGAAAAAAGAAAGAAAAATGATAATATTTAAGATAATATTTTTGGTGCTTATTTCGGATTCGTTGCATTATAAAGAGGCAGATAAAAATATTGTAAAAGGAATGATAAGCAAAAGTGCCGTAAAAGATACGACGGACACCACTACAACAGACACAACAAATGCGCCTCGTTCTTATACGGTTAAGTCGGATAGTTCCAATCTTATGGATTCAACAGTCTACCTTTACGGGAACGTTCAGTTCAAATATAAAGATTTGATAATTAACTCTAACACCGGAATTATCACTACCGAAAAAGTTATTGCAAGAGATTCCGTTCATATAACAAAAGGAGATTCGCTTAAAGCGGTGAACATAGATTGTAATTTGAGTGAATATTTCTGGGATAGAGACATTAACATTTATAACGGGTTTAAGGCATATAGAGGAAACGAAACCCTGACAGGGGATATGTGCAGATACCTTGATGACAGCATGTGGATAAATAAAAATATGGTTTACTTAAACAACAAAGAAAAAATAAGAATTAGCGGGAATAAAGGATTTTACCGGGCTGACGTCAGCAAAGGTAATGTAAGGGACAGCGCCGTGTTCT
The DNA here is from genome assembly GCA_041649255.1 of bacterium. NCBI lineage: Bacteria > bacterium. Next base: position 52,043 of record JBAZNK010000014.1, on the reverse strand, counting down.
ATTCTTTTTCGGATTCTATGGAGATTACGGGAGATACGATTAAATTCGAAAGCGACACACTAAAAGAAGTCAACAAGACTGAAGTAATCGGTAACGTAGTAATCAAATTAGACAGCACCAATTGTTACAGCGGTTACGGCATATACTTTCCCAAAAAAGACATTGCGGAGCTTTATAATAATCCTTATGTTGTTTCAAAAGAAGACAGCATTATGGGGGAAAAGATAAAAATTTTATTGACTAATAGAAAAATTAAGCAACTAATAATAAGTGGAAATGTCAGAGGAAAAAGATGGCAACTTTAAGGGCAGAAGCGTTGGTTAAGGCTTATAAAAAGAGACGCGTAGTAAACGAAGTCAACATCGAAGTAAAAAACGGAGAAGTAGTCGGACTGTTAGGACCAAACGGGGCAGGAAAGACTACGACGTTCTATATGGTAATAGGTTTTATCCCGCCCGACTCCGGAAAAGTTTATCTTGATAATGACGCCATAACTTACGAACCAATGCATTTGCGCGCGAGGCGGGGAATCGGGTATCTTCCGCAGGAAGCATCCATATTCAGGCAATTAACAGTCGAACAAAACATACTTGCGGTGCTGGAGTTCGTTGAGAAAGACCGTACCGTAAGGAAAGAAAGATTAAAAGAAATAATGGGGATGCTTGGCATAGAGCGGGTAAAAGACCATTTAGGGTATCGGCTTTCCGGCGGAGAGCGGCGAAGAGTTGAGATTGGAAGAGCATTAGCGATAAAGCCGAGTTTTTTATTACTGGATGAACCATTTACCGGGATTGACCCGATTGCGAGAGCAGATATTCAAAACATACTAAGAAGTCTAAAGGCTCATAATATAGGCATTCTTATAACTGACCATAACGTAAGAGAAACGCTTGAAATAACAGACCGCGCCTACATAATATACGAAGGAAAGATATTAATATCGGGAAGCGCGAACGAACTGGTAAATGACCCACAAGCCCGTGAGCTCTATTTAGGCGAAAAATTTAAGCTATGAGACTTGAGCAGAATTTACAAACCAGATTAGAATTATCGCACGTTTTATTACAAAGGTTAGATTTATTACTTCTCCCATTACTTGATTTAAGACAACTTGTAGAACAAGCCATCGAACAGAACCCGGTGCTTGAGAATGATACGGAAAAAGAGAACGAGGAAAGCACAGAAAAAGAAGAACCCAAAGAAAAGGAAGAACCGACCGAAGACGTTGAGGACTGGGATACTTATCCTAAATTATCGGAAACAGCCGAAAAGAAAGAAGAGATGCCTGTTCCCGCGCCGCCACCCACGCTCAAGGAATCATTGATTTTGCAATCAAGGCTTACATTCACGGAGGAACGACTTCTTAAAATAAGCGAATGCATAATTTATGAATTAAACGAAGATGGGTTTCTTACTTCTTCTACCAAAGGGATTGCAGAAATATTGAACGAAGACGAGGAAACGGTGCTGTCGGTTCTGCGGAAGATACAGACTTTCGACCCGGTTGGCGTAGGGTCAAGGGACATAAAAGAATATTTACTTATACAACTGCACTTAAAAAATGATACTCCCGAAATAGCTTTTGAAATAATAGAAAAGCATTTTGAAGATTTAGTGCACAGCAATTACGAAAAGATATTAGAGAGTATGAACACAACTCAAGCCGAACTGGACGAAGTAATCGCACGTATAAAGTTATGCAATCTCAAACCCGGCGCCGGCATGGGCGGGGAAATAAGGTATGTGCTACCGGATTTAACGCTACAAAGAGTAGACGATAACGGGCAGGCAGTATGGATTGTTTATCCTAACAACGAATGGATACCGAAACTTAGGTTATCAAAGTTGTATCTGAATATGCTACACAATCAGGATAATGCAATAGATAAGGATGCGGGAAAATATTTACGCCAGAACATCGCTACTGCAAAATTATTAATCGAGGGCATTGAAAAAAGACGGGAAACAATAAATAAAATAGCCGGGTTTATTAAGGATTCCATACTGGATTTTCTAGATAACAAGACAAGGAATTTTAACTTTGTTACGCTGGAAGAAGTAGGTGCGGCAATAGGCAGGAACCCGTCTACGGTTTCAAGGGCAATACAGGACAAGTGGATACAAACGCCTTACGGGCTTCTTACGTTAAAAAGCTTTTTTTCTATGCATAAACCCAAAGCTTATACGGAAGTCACCAAGCGGCTGCAGGAAGTAGTGAGCGGGGAGGATAAAAAACATCCCCTACGAGACGACCAGATTTTAAGCATACTACAGAACGAGGGGTTCAAGCTTGCGCGAACGACGGTCGTAAAATACAGGACGTTACTGGGCATCCCGCCCGGGCACAAGAGGAAGCAGTAGGTAGTAGGTAGGCACAGAAAATAGATAATTTTTCACCGCAGAGACGTCCCGCCCAAGCGGGATAAACTCCGCTCGCAGAGAAAAAAAGAACAGAAAACAGAGAGATTACCACTAAAGACACGAAAAAAAAGAAAACCTACCAAACAAAACGTTTATTAGGGTAGGGAACGCATATATGCGTTCCCTACCAACAAATACAAAGCGGTCAGTCTAGCGGAAAAGCGCCCCTATAATAGAAAAAAGATAAGGCATCTTCGTAACAATTTACCTAGAATTATCAAATTAAAAAATGCTTGCATTAAATTTGGGCTAGTATATAATAGCGGGAAATGTTTCCATTAAGAACGGATATTAATTCAAAAAGATTCCCATTTTTTACTTATTTTCTTATACTGGGAAATATATTTTTATTTGTTTATTCTTTTTTTATGCCGGGGGGATTTGAAACGGTTCTTCGTAAATATGGATGCATCCCAAATGAACTTATATACGGGAAAGACATTGCACCTTATATTGATTTTCCCGTTTATTTAACAAGTATTACGTCTATGTTTTTTCATGCTTCGTGGATGCATTTAATAGGAAATATGTTATTTCTGTTCGTATTTGGAAAAAACATTGAAGATTGGTTTGGACACTGGAAGTTTTTGGGATTCTATATAGGATGTGGGATAGCAGCATGCATTGTACAGATATTGCTCTCGCCATTATCCAAAATACCTATGGTAGGAGCATCAGGGGCAATTGCGGGCGTTATGGGAGCATATTTTTTATTGTATCCTTCATCAAGAGTATCAACGTGGATACCGGTTTTTTGGGTAATAGAAATACCGGCGTTTTTATGGCTTGGGATATGGATAATCGAACAAATAATATCGTCAATGGGTGGGCCCGGGGGAAGTCCCATTGCATTTTTTGCTCATATAGGGGGATTTTTTGTAGGGTTATTCTGGGTTAAGAATTTAAGAGAAAAGAAAACGGGAAGCTGGAAGTGAAACGTTTTTTACTTGACTTAATTAAAAGGGGTTATAAAGAAAATTATTGATATAACTATGCACATATTTTCTCAAATAAAGAGAAGTTTCTGTCGGAACAGGGAAACCGTCAATCTTGACAGGGGATGGGTAATAGCGAACCATATATTGGTTTCCTTCCACGTAGCTTTTATTTCGTCAATTCTCTCTATTGCCAGCAATATAGCAAGCAGAGGAGAAGTTTTAAAGTTTATGTTTTTCAGTTATGAGACACTGATTTCCCTTTTATTTTTATATATAACATTCCATACGGGTATAGCCTTACATGAGGTGGCACACTACCTAAAAGCAGTTAAGTTAAATGCCCTGAACGAAACACTATTGCCGTCTGCCCAGGCAAAAATGGAACAAAACATTTTTGGAAAAATTTTCTGGTATCTGGAGATGTATTTTAAAATTCCATTAGGTTTATTCAAAGGTGTTACTAAAACAGGATTAGACTATCATCCTGATGCGCCTTATAATTTAGCAGTTGCGGCAGCCGGTCCGATTGGCAGTAGAAATTTGGCGATATTATCTTTACCTGTTGCCATTTTTTTACTCATTTTAGGATTAACAAAAGACGTCAGGTTCGCAGTATACGCAGGAAGATTATTCTTAGGATTAGGTTTAGTGGGATTACTTGATTTTCTGTTAGCGGACCCGGGAAAATACAAAGAATTCAATGAAAGAGAAGCAAAAGCAAAAAGGGCATCAGCTAAAATATCTTCGACCAGAGCAGTAAAAAGCAAGAAATGGGCAGACCGTGTAAAGAGAGTAAAGGACCTTATGATTTACACACGAATGGAAAAGATTATTCTTCCTGACGGGAGGGAGAAGTGGGCTCCATGGGAATTTCGAAACTGTGGTATGGGAGGACGGCATACGGAAAAAGAGTTTCCCGAAAGTAATATCAGCCCCCAGGAGAGCATGTTTGTTCCTTTAGGAGCAAGGGATTACGAGAATGCCCAGGAAATGACGGTTAATTTGCAAACCAGGCTAAAAGAAATAATAGAAAACGCGGAAGGTTGTGCAGTAAAAGGTATTGGAACGGAGGGAGGGATAGCGGCTTATATAAAAAAAGAAAAAGGAGATACGTTATCCGTGCAAAGGTTATGGAGAATGCAAAAACAAGCCATTCTGGATTGCGGTTATGTGCCGGGAAAAGACGTAGCAATAGCTCTTGACCCTGCGGCAAGCGAGCTGGAAAACGCTTATAAAGAAGAGAAGGGGTTATCCGGAGAAGAAGCGATAGGGATGTATCTTGATTGGAGAGACAAGGACAAAAAAATATTAAGCAGAGATGAGCTTCTTGAGATTTACAGAAGAGCAATGGATGAGGACGAGCTTCCGATAATCTCCATTGAAGATGGTTTTGCAGAAGACGATGATACCGGGTGGAAGTTATTGATGGAAAAGTTGGGGGACAAAATTCATATCATCGGGGATGACAATATTACGACCAAAGATTCATCAATAGAAGAGAAAGCGGATAAACGGCTAATTAATACAGCGCTTATAAAGTTAAATCAAATTGGCAGTGTAACCGAGGGAGTATTAGCTTTGCTTACTGCCATAGGAAAGGGGCTTCAAACCGTAGTTTCGCACCGGTCAAAGTCCCCGGTTGAGGATTTTGAAGCGCATATAGCTCTTGCTGCGCATTCATTAGGGTTAAAAGCGGGCGGAGGTTCCAACTCGGAAAGATTATTTAAGTATGAAGCCGTAGTAAAAGTAATGAAAGAAGCGATACATAACATATCAAAAGAGAAAGGGAGGCAGGTTATAACCGACAAAGAGGCGGAAAGATTAGCCGAGGATTTTATAAATAAAATTTGTATAACCAAGATTGTAGCACGTGAAGCATCAACAAATGCGGGGATACCGACGGTAGCCGTTGAAATAAAGGCAGGAATAGCGGGGAGTGAAAAATACGAGAAGCTTCTTGTATTTGAGGGAGCAACGCCTTTAGGAACATCCGCCGGGACGGACGAAGCAATTCATCTTATTGATAAAATTATTCCGGCAAGTTCTCCAATTGTAAAACAATATCCCGAATTCTTCCTTGAGCAAGAGGACAAAACTTATTTATTCAAAAAAGGATTAACCGAAACGGACATTGCGGGAAAGAACAGTCCCGAACTTTTAGAGATTTGGCAAAGAGCAATTCGATACAATGGAAAAGGGTGTCTTAATGCCGTTGACAACATTAACAACATCATATCCAAAGCATTTCTCGGCAAAAAAGTCTCAGAACTTCCGGAATTAACAGAATTGGATAACGTATTACTAAAGATTGAGAGGGAAACAGCCATACAAAGAGGCGTATTGGCTCCGAATGCTCCTGTGGAGGAATGTATAAAAATAATGCAACGGAAAGCTAATCTCGGGATGAATTCGATTCTTTCATTATCTTTAGCTCTTGCAAGGTTAAAAGGCGGTATAAAAGGCAAAGAATTATATGAAGTAGTGGAAGAGCAGATGGTTTCGACTATGGCAAAAGTATTTGCTTTTAACGGCGGAATAGATTTATTAGGGCAACTGGAAGAAAAAATAATTTTCAACAAGCTGAATGTATTAAGGTATGAGAAAGTTGCAAAACGCGGGAAAGAAAGGATATTTGATGTCGGGATGGAGGAGGTTTCTCTTTCTTCGGAAGAGAGGGCATCAACTACAGAGAAAATAACGCATACTATAGAAAGAATAAAAAGCGCAGGGGGGGAATTATGGGAAAGTTTGGCAAAGGAATTATCCTTTGAAGAATTAAGCATAGGTTTACAAATAGTAAATGAATACAGGAAAAAAGATATACCGTTGTACAAGTTAATAAGGGAACAACTACCCGTTTACAAAATCGATTAAATTTAATTGGAGGTAAGAAATGAGTAAAATTAAAGATATTAGGGCGAGAGAAATTTTGGATTCCAGGGGAAATCCCACAGTTGAAGTAGAATGCGAGCTTGAGTCGGGTTGTACAAAACGTGTTGGTGTTCCATCGGGAGCATCGACCGGGGCGCATGAAGTATATGAATTAAGAGACGGAGACGCGAAAAGGTATGCAGGAAAAGGTGTTTTAAAAGCAGTCAACAACGTAAACACGAAAATTAAAAAGGCGCTTATTGGGCTTGACGCAACGAACCAATGTGAGATTGACGATGTTTTAATTAAGCTTGACGGCACTCCGAACAAATCAAATCTCGGGGCAAACGCTTGTGTCGGGACATCTCTTGCGGTAGCAGTCGTACAGGCGAGAGAAATAGGGACTCCTTTATACAAATGGATTGGCGGAATACATGCGCATGTTCTTCCCGTTCCGATGTTTAACATTATAAACGGCGGCGTTCATGCTTATAATAACGAGCTTGACATCCAGGAGTTTATGTTAGTTCCTGCGGGCGCGAAAGATTTCAGTTCTGCTTTAAGAATGGGCGCAGAAATTTTTCATATATTGAAAAACGTACTTCATAAGGATGGTTTTTCATCCGGAGTTGGAGACGAGGGAGGATTTGCTCCAACGCTGCCTTCCAACCAAGCAGCGTGTGAATATATTATTAAGGCTATTTCCGAAGCAGGATATGTTCCCGGGAAAGACGCTTTTCTTGCACTTGATTGCGCGGCTTCCGGTTTCTATAATGACGGGAAATATACAATTGAAGGGAAGAAACTTTCTCCTGCAGAGTTGTCTGATGTTTACTACAAATGGATAGACAAATTCCCCTTAGTTTCAATAGAAGATGGTTTTGCGGAAGATGACTGGGAAAGCTGGATTAAGTTTACGGAGAAGGTTGGGAAAAAGATACTAATAGTTGGCGACGACATTTATGTTACGAACATCGCCCGTTTACAAGAAGGGATATCAAAGAGCGCAAGCAATGCAGTTTTAATTAAGCCCAACCAGGTAGGAACTCTTACGGAAGCGCTTGCGTGTATAGAAAAAGCAAAAAGCGCAGGATACAAGTGTGTAATTTCGCATCGTTCAGGGGAGACAACGTCTACTTTTATATCACATCTTGCGGTAGCAACAAACGTAGGGTTGATAAAGTCAGGTTCTTTATCCAGATGTGACAGGGTAGAAAAATACAATGAACTATTGCGAATAGAGGAAGAGCTGGGGAAAGCGGCAAGTTTTATGGGGAAAGGAATATTTCGTTAATCGGAAAGCCGGATAAAAAGATTAGAAAACAGTTGTTTTGGGGTCAAGGGAATAGGATGTTTTTCTGATTATGTTCGTTTGAATATTTTCTGACGGGCAACAAAAAATAGTGGACAAGTGAAGATTTGGGTGTTAAGAAAGGATAGTGTTTTTATATAAAATGGGCCTGTATGTCAATGGTAGACTATCGGTCTCCAAAACCGACTATGAGGGTTCGATTCCTTCCGGGCCCGGATTTTTAAAGAGGAGTAGAGTGGGTTAAGTAAGTAAAGTAGGTTAAGTAAGGGAAAAGAAAAAAGTAGGGAGTGGAGTAAAAACTGAAAAAGAACAAAAGAACAGTTCAGAAATTAAACCACAAGATTTCACACGATTTACACAAGAAACAAGGAAATAAAAACAGATTATAGCCGCATAAGATATTATGGAATACGGGGCAGAAGAAGAAAGGGACGAAAGGCAGGAAGAGAGAAGGGGTGTAGACAGTATTTTACTCCGGCTTAAAAAGTTTAGAAAAATAGGAATATTATTGATTGTTTTGTTGGTAGGATATTTATTAGTTTTCAGAACTTACGGAGCAGGGAAAATCGTGTTATTACGCTGGCAAATATGGAAAACGGAACAGGAAATAAACGTTATGCGAGCAAAAAGGCTTGTTATTAAAAGAGAAATAGATTTACTGATGGGAAGCAAAGAATACACGAAAAAAGTAGCAAAAGAAAGATACGGAATAGAGTGAAAAATAAACAACGCTTTGTTAACGATAAAACAGCAGGAGGTACGGATGCCTGAAATAGCCGTTTATCCCGGGACATTTGACCCTATAACCAACGGTCATATAGACATTATCCGAAGAGCTTCGGGATTATTTGAGAAGGTTATTGTTCTTGTGATTGAGAACAGGGAAAAATCTCCTTTGTTTTCTATTAACGAGCGGGTAAAATTTGCGAGTTGCGCCACCCAAAAATTCAAAGGGGTAGTTGTGGATTCCTATAAAGGGCTACTCGTAGAGTATGCCAAGATAAAAAAAATAAAAACTATTATAAGAGGGTTGCGGGCAGTTTCGGATTTTGATTATGAGTTCCAGCTTACGCAATTAAACCGTAAATTATATCCTGCCGTAGAGACTATTTTTATAATGCCCGGTGAAGAATACTTTTTCCTTTCGTCATCAAGCATAAAAGAGATAGCCGCTTATGGAGGTGATGTCAGTGGATTCGTGCCTGAAATAGTGGCAAAAGAACTAACATCACGCAACAGGTAAAATAGTTGTAACCCCCGTCTTGCGGGATAATCATCCTGAGGCGGACTAACCCCCACTTTAGTGGGAAAAGGAGTTGTAAATAAATGGGAATAGACCTACATATACATACTATATTTTCGGACGGGACGTTGTCTCCTTATGAGACTGTGGAAATGGCCAAGGGAAAAGGCATTGACGGGCTTGCAATAACCGACCATGACGAGATAGGCGGAGTAAAAGAAGGGCTGGAGGCGGGAGAAAAATTTGGAGTAAAAGTCGTCCCGGGGGCAGAATTTTCGGCGAAGTACAACGAGAAAACGCTTCACATACTGGGTTATTTTGTGGATTACGAGAATCCGAAACTGATTGAATTCGTTGCTCAAATGAAAGAAGCAAGGCTGAAGAGGACGATTAAAATCATTGATAAGCTTGCGGAGCAGGGTTTATATATAACACTTGCGGACGTGCAGGAAAACGCGGGGATAGGAGGGATTGGCAGACCGCATATAGCAACGGCACTCATAAATAAGGGTTTCATAAAAGATGCTCATACGGCTTTTAATTTGTATTTAGGGGACGGGAAACCCTGTCATATATCAAAATCCAATATCGGACCGGAAGTTATAATTCAACTAATAAAAGAAGCAAAAGGCGTTCCGGTGTTGGCGCATCCGAATTTAAATAAAATGGATGTATACATTCCTGAGCTTGTAGAAATGGGAATGAGAGGCGTGGAGGTGTGGACACCAAGTCAATCACCGAAGGAAGTGAAAAGGTATTTAGAAATAGTGAAGAAGTATAATCTAATTGCGACGGGTGGTTCGGATTCACACGGGACAAGGCCCGGATATCCACAAATAGGGGAATTCAGTCTGCCGTATATTGATATGATTGGGGAGTTGGAGAAGGAAAAACAAAGAAATTAGCCACTGATTAACACAGATTTACACGGATTAAAAAGGTTTTAGGGTTCAGAAATAACAGAGAACGGAAATTGAAACCGCAGATACCTGCCTGCGGTAGGCAGGAACACAAATAAACGCAAATAAAACAACGGAAAGTTCAAGATTTAAAAACGAAAAGAAAACAGAATTAAACCACAAGATTTTCGCAGAGAGCAGGAGGTAGGCAGGGTTAACAAGATTGATCATGTCTAACAAGGTTAAAATATGAAATTAAATAGTAATTTAATATCTTATTTTAAGAGAAGCATTACCGAAGTTCCAACATTTTGGGGAAGATTCCCGGGGAATATTTCTTTTACCGGGAAAACCGTTCTTGATATTGGCTGCGGTGATGGAGCACTATGTATTGACATTGCGCGCAAGGGAGCAAAAAAAGTAATCGGTATAGACACAAATAAAGCAATGATAGAATTTGCCGAGGGGAACCTTGACCAAAACTTTCCTGAATTAAAACATATCATAGAGTTTAGAGCAACCAGTATTGCTGAATTGCCAAATGAAACCTCAGGCTTTGATATAATTACATCTAAATCAGCTTTTGAACATATACTGGACCCTGCAGAATGTCTGAAAGAAATCAAGCTAAGGTTGAATCCCGACAGTAAAGCGTATATTGGATTTGGGCCTCTTTATAACAGTCCGTTAGGTGACCACGGAATAACAAAACTTATTTTCGGAATCCGAATCCCTTGGGCGCATAGCGTTTTTCCCGAGTCCTTTCTAGTGAGAAAGTGGAATAAAAAATATCCCGGCAACAAAATAAAAAGCATTTCAGAACTTGGGTTAAATATGTTTTCCCTGACTGAATTTAAGAATGCGTTTTACGAAAGCGGTTTGGAAGTCGAGTATTTCAAGGTTAACTCCAGCACGACTATAACTTCACAAATCTTTTCTTTGTTTCAATGTTTGCCGTTTATCTCGGAATATTTTTCACATAATATTTACTGTATCCTGAGGAAATAAGGCAAACAGAAGAACAGAGAATAAAAGCCCTGCCACTAAAACATAAAAGTACAAAATAACACTAAACAGAAAAGACTACCACGAAAACTTGAAAAACTAAGAAAAGAACACGAAAAACAGAAGAGAATTTTAGCCACAGAATTGCGCGGAAAAGAAAAACAGAAAGATATGAGAGCACGTGCTCTCATCTACCCAATGATAGAAAGGACTTGATAACATGCCTAACGGCAGTCAGGAATCAAGTCCCCACAAACTGATATTAGAAAAGGGCGAGGCAATGCCTCACCCTTTTTTCGAAGTAGATTTTTTATTTAAAGTTATAATTGAGAGAGAGTTCCATCCCGTACGCTTTTTTACTTCCAACGCCCAGTCCCAGGTCCATTTTTTTAGGCGTAAGATTCAACCCTAATTTTCCTTCGTTTATTTTATTCGCAACAATCACAGCATCTACTATACTGCAGACATGCGAGAGTGAACCAATGGCTATACCCGCTACGTATGTACCGGTATTAATCGTAGGCTCCCCGTAAGTATCAGTTTTTATAGAAGTCATTATTAAAACCGTACCCACGAGAGTTCCACAAAAGAACATACCTCCTTTAATGATTTCTCCATTGTAAACTTGACCAAGTCCTGTTAATAAACAAGACATACAACCTGCAATCAAAGGGTCTTTTTCTTTAGCGTAACTATTCACGCTAGTGCTTAAAACCACCAAAAAAGATATAAGTAATACTACTTTACGCATACTGCCTCCTTCCCTGTAATTTCACAGGGATTAAATATGTTTAAAGTATAAGTGATTATTATTTTTTTTAATATGCTCCGGGTATTTTAAAGCTATATATAATTCCTAATCTAATACTAATACTATTAGCCGCAGTTACGAAAGTATGGGCAATATCCGGCTTGGTCGTATCGGTTGGCGTATCTCCCGTATCATCATCCCTGAATTCACATTCTTTATCTCTTGTTGTCATATCCGGTAGTTGGTCTACGGTATCTTGTATGCATTTTGTAATTTTCCCAGAAGAAGCTTTAAATGAGAGTTCTTCTGCTTTTATTTCTCCGATTATCCATAGTCCACTGATTAAAGCATATTTTATTCCGACTGTTCCCCATTTTCCTATCCCAACATTATGAGAGAGTTCCCATACTGTCTCATCATTATCGCTGTTTTTCGATGTCATTATTGACTTTGGCATCAAAGCCAAAGTAAAGCCAAAGCCACAAAACGGAGTAATCCCCATTATATTTTTTTCTATTTGCATAGTAGGACTGACGAAAATGTAAGACGTCTTCATAGTGGTGCTTGAAGTATATACAGTAGAATCAAAAGCGCTATAAGTTTTAAACTTTGCTAAATCACCTTCTAATCCCATTGAATATCCCATATCAAGCCCAAAAGATATCCCTTCAATACTATACGCTGCGCCCAATCCTAATTTTATTCCCTGTCCGGCACTGTAATACAGGTTTTTATCCTTTGTCGTTTTACCTAGCTGGTCCGCTTCGTAATCTGTGCCTCCCATAAAGTTGGTTTTCCCGGTACCAAATCCATAGCCAACGATGGGTCCTACGGAAATCTCTGCCATTGCAGAGCCAGCAAAAAACAGCACTGATAGAGCAACTCCTAAAAAGTTTTTCATCTCTTCTCCTTTTTCCCCACTATGATTTATATTGATATCTTTACAGTTACTTGTTCCAACATAAATTATCTTCCCTGATTAGTCAAGTTTTTTAAAAGAAAACCTACCACGAAAAAACGAAACGCACCAAACAGAAAGTCTCAACCACAGAGGATAGAGCGAAAGCACAGAGTGCAGAATAGATTGAGGGGTAAAAAGTTGTACCGCCCACTCTTGCTTAAGGTGGACCAGGTAAAGAGAACAGATTAATTTTCAACAGTGATTAAAAGAGACTTCTATAAGAAAAAAACGATAGACCAGAGGCGTACTGCTATAGCAGAGACCATAAGCAGACCAACAATAAAACAATACGTTATGGATATAGTAATTATCCCTGTTTTTGTTTATGTTTGGGATTAGTGCAAATAATTCTTACTACACCTTTTCGGCGCACAATTTTACAGTTGGAACATATTTTTTTAACGCTTGCACGAACTTTCATATTCTTTTAATCCTCCGAAAAACCTTAGCGGAATATAAAATTCCACCCTTAATTACAGTCAGACAAGAATGCCCGACCTACCAAACGAAAACTATTTAAATCTAAAGATTATTCTGCCGCGAGTAAGGTCATAAGGGGAGAGTTCCAACGTAACTCTATCTCCCGTAAGAATACGAATAAAGTGCATTCTCATTTTACCTGAAGCGTGGGCAAGGACTTTATGTCCCGAATCCAGTTCTACCCTGAATATTCCGCCCCTGAGGCATTCGGTAATTTTGCCTTCGACTCTTATGGCTTTTTTGTTATCTTGTTTATCAGACATTTTATTTTAGAACGAATGTTTTCTATTTTATCAGCTGCATTGATTTCGTCAAGAACTGTTTTTTTATTATAAAAATCTATTAAAGGGAAAGTTTCTTTTTTATATACTTCAATCCTGTTCTGAATGACTTCGGTTTTATCGTCTTTGCGTTGAAATAGCTCAGTTTTGCAGTCATCACAAGTCTCATTATTTTGGGGAGGGTTAGTAACAAGATTATAAACTTTATTACATTTCGGGCAGGTTCTGCGGTTTGATAATCTTTCAAGAATGAGTTCTGCCGGACAATTAAAGTAAATAACTTTATCTATTTTTGTTACAGTATCGAGCATTTGAGCTTGTTTTACGGTTCGCGGGAAACCATCCAGAATAAAAGAATCGCCTGTCAGATTTTTTTGAATTAACTGAATAACGAGTTCATCCGGGACGAGCGCACCCGTTTCGACATAAGATTTTATTTGTAAACCGAGGGGAGTTAGTTCTTTAATTTCTTTTCTAAGGATATCCCCCATAACGACAAGGTTCAAATTAAATTCTTTGGCAATCGTTTCGGCTTGAGTACCTTTACCTGAGCCCGGAGGCCCTAAGAATATTATACCCATAATTATCTTCTCCCTCTAAGGTGTCCTTTTTTAATAAAGCCCTCGTAGTGTCTCATTAACATTTGAGCTTCAACTGCGCGCATAGTATCAAGAACAACACCGACAACGATAATTAAGCTTGTGCCTCCAAAATACCAGGGGACTCTCAAACTATTCATAATATACATCGGAATAATAGCAATAAGTGCAAAGAATAGAGCGCCCGGGAGAGTAATTCTCGACATAACCTTATCAATATAAGCAGCGGTTTGAGCCCCCGGTCTGAGACCCGGTATAAAACCACCGTATTTTTTCATATTTTCAGCCATATCGACAGGGTTAATAACCACAGCGGTATAGAAGTAAGCAAAGAAGATTATAAGTATGGCATATATCAAATTATAAGCCCACATACCCGGTGTAAAGGCTTCTGCGAAACCTTGCGCCAAAGGGCTATTGGAGAAAAATCTTGTAATCGTTCCCGGCACCATAAGTATTGACTGGGCAAAAATGATAGGGATAACACCGGCAGCATTGACATTTAATGGTATATGAGTACTTTTACCACCGTAGACTTTCCGTCCGATAACTCTTTGAGCATACTGGACCGGAATTCTTCGTTGTGCTTGGGTAACAAGTACAACACCGGCAGTCATCAAAACTATTACAGCAAAGAAAGCAACGCAAGCAACGATACTAAGAGCGCCGGCGGCAACCATTCTGCCGGTGCTAACAATTTCAATAGGGAAGCGAGCAACGATACCAATCATAATGATAAGAGATGTACCATTCCCGATACCTTTCTCGGTAATAAGTTCACCGAGCCACATAACGCAGATAGTTCCGGCAACAAGAGTAAGAGTAGTAATAATCTGGAAAGCTATTCCCGGATTAAGGACAACGGGAGACCCATCCGCGCCTGTAAGACTGGAGAAGAAAATAGAAACACCGAGACCGTTAATAAAAGCGACAAGAACGGTAAGGTATCTTGAATACTGCATTAACTTTCGTTTACCTTCTTCGCCTTCGCGTTGTAGTTTTTGTAATGCAGGGATAGCGGCACCGAGCAATTGGAAAATAATCGAGGCAGAAATATAAGGCATAATACCGAGTCCGAATATAGCGCCCTGGGACAATCCTCCGCCGGAGAAAATATCATAAAGACCAAGGATAGTTCCTCTTGCTTTATCAAAAAAGCTCATAAGAGCGGCGGTACCGATTCCCGGGCAGGGGATATGAGAACCGAGTCTATAAACGGCAAGGATACCAAGCGTAAAGAGCAATTTATTTCTTAAATCCGGAATTTTAAAAGCATCTCGAATTTTACTTAGCATAATATCTCCATTTTTTTAGAAGCCCTTTCCCGCCATGGCGGGATTATCCCACAGAAAAAAGGGCATCAACATTTCACTGTTTTCGGTTTATAAAAAGATTCCACAATAAAATTAACTTTCTCATTTTCTCTGACAACTTTTAGAATTATACCTTTTTTATTATTAAGTTCAAGGATTTTTTCTGACAACGGGTCTTCAATGATTTTTTCTATAGCTCTTTTCAACGGTCTGGCGCCAAATTCCGGATCAAAACCTTTTTCCAGAAGAAGTTCTTTAGCAGATTTATCGATAACAAGCTGGATACTTTTTTCGACAAGACGATTTTTCAGTTCCGACAATAAGAGGTCAATAATTTTTTCCATCTCTTCAAGCCCGAGAGATTTGAATACAACGACTTCGTCTATCCTGTTAATGAATTCCGGCCTGAACATTTTTTTAACTTCTTCAAGTAATTTTTTCCTCATTTGTTCGTAATCTATATTTGCGTTTGTAGTGCCTTCAAAACCTATACTGGTACGTTTAATTTCAGAAGTTCCAATATTAGAAGTCATAATAAGGATAGTATTTTTGAAATCAACTTTACGACCGAAAGAGTCTGTAAGAGTTCCTTCGTCAAGAATCTGGAGCAGCAAATTAAATACATCGGGATGAGCTTTTTCGATTTCGTCCAATAATATGATAGAGTAGGGTCTTCTCCTGACGCGTTCCGTAAGCTGTCCGCCTTCTTCGTAACCTACGTAACCCGGAGGTGCGCCGATAAGTCGGGAGACATTAAATTTTTCCATATATTCGCTCATATCAAATCTAAGCAAAGCGGTTTCCGAGTCAAAGAGGAATTCGGCAAGCTTTTTAGCGAGATAAGTTTTCCCAACGCCAGTTGGACCGAGGAAAACAAAGCTACCGATAGGACGCGAGTGTTCTTTCAGACCGGTTCTTGAACGTCTGATAGCCTGAGCGAGAATTTTAATTGCCTGATTTTGTCCGACGACTTTAGCACCGAGAATATCTTCAATTTTCTGCAATCTTTCCTGTTCTTCTTCTTTAAGTTTAACAAGAGGGATGCCGGTCCACAGGGACAAGACTTCCCTTATATCTTCTTGATGGATATGTCCCGACACTTTAGTAGTTTTAGCGATTTCCAATTGTTTTTCGAGTTCTTTTTGTTTATCTCTCAATTGTGCGGCTTCTTCAAATTTTTGAGTATTCACGGATTCTTCTTTCAAGGCGGTAATTTTTTCCAATTCAGTTTCCAGATTATCAATTTCCGGGACAGTATAATTAGATTTTTTTAATTTCATTCTGCTCCCGGCTTCATCAATGATATCGATAGCTTTATCCGGAAGGCATTTATTAGTTATATATTTATCCGAAAGGACAGCAGCGGTAGCAAGGGCATTATCGTCATATTTAACGTTATGATGTGCTTCGTATCTAGGTCTAAGTCCTTTAAGTATTTTAACGGTTTCATCAACGGTAGGCGGTTCAACGGCAACCTGCTGGAATCTTCTTTCGAGCGCGCCATCTTTTTCGACATATTTTCTATATTCATTCAGAGTAGTAGCCCCGATGCAATGAATTTCGCCTCGAGCAAGGGCGGGTTTAAGAATATTAGACGCGTCAATAGCGCCTTCAGCGGCACCTGCGCCAACAATAGTATGAAGTTCATCTATAAAGATTATTAAGTCCTGAGATTTTTGTATTTCTTTTAAGATAGATTTAAGTCTTTCTTCAAACTGCCCTCTATATTTAGTTCCTGCAACAAGCGCGGCGAGGTCAAGGGCAAGTATTCTTTTGTTTTGCAGTAAATGCGGAACATCGGAAGAGACAATTCTTTGAGCAAGACCTTCAACTATGGCAGTTTTACCGACACCCGGTTCGCCGATAAGCGCCGGATTATTTTTTCTTCTTCTGCAAAGAATTTGCATTACACGTTCAATTTCTTTTTCTCTACCTATAACCGGATCAAGTTTATTTTCGGCCGCAAGTTTAGTAATATCGCGTGAGAAGTGTTCAAGAGTAGGAGCAGTTTTCGGTTTATTTGTTTTTGATTTAGAGGATTCCTCCTGTATAGACAGGATAGTAAAGATTTCGTCCCGAATTTTATCAATATTAACATCAAAGCTAAGCAAGATTTGAGCAGCGGTACATTGTTCTTCTCTAAGGATACCAAGAAGAACGTGTTCGGTGCCGACATAATTATGCCCCATTTGCTGGGATTCTTCTTTAGCGAAATCCAGTATTCGTTGGATTTCCTCGCTAATAACAGAATTTTCATTAGCTTCAATCCCGCCTGGATTTAATTTTGTTTCGTATATAAATTTCAGAATTTGATTAGGGTCAACTTCGGTATTTACGAGAGCTCTCAAGCCAACTCCGCCGCCTTCTTTAATCAAACCAATCAGAAGGTGTTCGCTTTTAACGACAGAATCCCCGAGTCTGGAAGTTTCTCTTTTTGCAAGGAGAAAGACTCTATTTAATCTATCCGTAAATTGGTTCATAGGTCAATTTTACCGAAATCTTCAACTTTCATCTCCTGCAAGTAATGTTGAAGCTCGTCATCGTTTTTAATTTTGAAAGTGCTTGCATTATCAAGAACATGTTGAGATATATAAACAGGAGCTTTGCAACGAACAGCAATAGCGAGGGAGTCACTTGGGCGAGCATCAATTTCAATAATTTCATTATTTTTTTGTATATAGATACGAGCATAATAAGTAGCATCTTTAATATCATTAATGACGACTTTATTTACTTTAGCATCCATTCCTTCGAGAATATTTTTGATAAGATCGTGAGTAAGAGGGCGTTTATGAGCAGTTTGAGTAATACCGCGAGCAATGGAGATGCATTCTATAGTCCCGACCCAGATAGGCATAATTCTCTCGCCATCTAATTCTTTAAGGAAAACGATATGTTGTTTATTAAGCGGATCATATCCTACACCGGAAACTTTTGTATAAATTTCGTTCATATTCCAATTAAAAAATCAATTTTTCTCTTTCAAAAGTTTTTAATCGTGCCTACCTTTTACGGGTAGGATTTTTGGTCAAATCAGGAGGTTATACTATAAAAAAGTGGCATAGAAGAGATTTCATATGTGTATTATTTCATTTCTTCTGACACGACCCACAATTTCACGGTAGCCATAATATCCGGGTGAATTTTAATTTCAACGGGATAAACGCCAAGTTCTTTAATATGTTCCGGCAGAGTAATATCTTTTTTATCAATATCGAATTTTTCTTTTTTCAATAATTTTTCGATATCAAGATTTGTAACGGCGCCAAAGAGTTTGCCATCTTCCCCGACATATATAGGGAAAGTGAGGGATATTTTTTCAAGTTGTTCTTTGAATTTCAAGGCTTCCTCTCTATGTTTTTTCTGTTTTTGGGAGTCTCTTTTTTTCAATTCTTCTATTACTTTCATATTGGAAGGCGTACAGGGCATAGCGAGTTTTTGAGGAACAAGTTTATTGCGAGCGAAACCTTTTTTTACATTAACGACATCACCGTACTGGCCGAGAGTTTCTACTTCTTTTAATAGTATAATTTTCATAGTTAGTCACCTCGAGTACTATAAGGCAGGAGTGCCATTATTCTTGCTCTTTTAATAGCATTAGTAAGGACTTTTTGGTGTTTAGAACAAAGCCCCGTAATTCTGCGCGGTAAAATTCTACCACCTTCGGTAGTAAAGTTTCTAAGGGTATCCGGTGCTTTATAGTTCATTTTTTCGACTTCTTTTTTACAGAAAAAACATTTTAGTTTTTCTTTCCCGGCTAATTTATTAAAACGGGAGCTCGTTCTCTTTCTTTGTATCATCTTCGCTTACATCCTCCTCTGTTGTACTTTTTTCACCCGGTGCTCTGGTAAGGTTCTGGACACGATTAGCAATTATTTCTATTGAGCTTCTTTTATCTCCTTCCGGTGTTTCCCAGGAGCGGCTTTGCAGTCTACCTTCAACGAAGACAGCATAGCCTTTTTTAATTGTTTCCCCAAGTCTTTCTGCGGATGGGCCAAAAACCGCGATTCTAACGAAAGTAGGTTCGCCATCAACCCATTGATTAGTTTTCTTATCCAGGTATCTCGAACTGTTTGCAATTCTGAAGTTACATACAGCTTTACCGTCCGGCATATATTTAAGCTCCGGTTCAGCAACAAGGTTGCCGGTAATTCTCACTTCATTTATTTTTGGTACCCTATATTCTTGCATTTTGTTTAATTAATAGCTCTTATTCTTTTTTGGGAGCTTTGTCTGTTTTTGCGGATGCAGAGGAAGGTTTTTTGGGGGGTTCCATAACATCAATAGAGTATCTCATAATTTCACTACTGAGCTTAAGTTCACGAATAAGTTCAGGTAGCGCATCAGGAATAACACTGAATTTGAGAAGGACGAAGAACCCTCTATCTTTCTTCTTTATAGGATAAGCAAGCGTTTTGAGTCCCCATTTGTCAATAGCAAAGCTCATTTTATCATCTTTCTGAGATAAAAGGTCTTTAAGGACAGTTATCTTCTTATCAACTATTTCCTCATTAATATCCGGATCAAAAATAACAAGGTTTTCATATTCTTTCATAATGAGATATAAAATATACAAAAGTTTCATCTTGTCAACAAGTTTTTCTTAAAAGGGGGAAAGTGGGAAAAAATGAACAGATAGAAAGAAAAAAAGAATTAACCCCGGAGGCTAAAAACAAAGAGTCTGCCACAAAAGCACTAAAACACACCGCCAACGAGTTGCGCCCAACAAGAAGAGCGCGGTGGGCAAGGAGGATTAATTAAAATGCGAGACCTGCATATCGACAGAAAAACTGGCAACCAAGTGTTTTAGAGATACAAGATACAAAACGGGCGAAGCGAGTAGCCCTTATGGAAGAAATCGGACATACGGCCAGTCCGCTCACCGCCAAAACGGGATGTGCCATCTTTGACAGGGTGGAAGAAACTCCAGTCTGCCCCTACAAAATGACAAAACTGTATATAGAGTTTTTAAGCTTGACTTTTATGTAACAAATAATAAAATGGGGGGGTAATGTAAGTAGTAAAAAACCGCCATGGCGGGAAAGAGTTTCTTATAACGAACAGATTGTAACGGACGGGAAATAGGCATAGTGCGCTATGTCGCGTTAAAAAAGAGGTGGACAGGAACAAATGTTCTTAATGTTTTTGATTTTGAGTTGGTCTTCGGATGTTGCCATTGATACGGGTTATACATCCTACCCGAACCAACACAACATAGTTTGCGATAAAAATAATAATGTCCATATAACTTATTTCAACAGAAACCCAACCAGCGGATACGATTTTCTTGTCTGGTACAAAAAATATAACGGGACTTCATGGACAACAAGAGAATTCATAGACAGGCAATGGCTCACGACTTATCCCTGTATCGCCACAAACAGAGCAGGAAACGACATATACATATCGTTTCAATATAACAACAACTATTCAAATATCGCATTCCGCAGGTTTCATAACGGACAATGGGACGATACTGTAACCACCGTTTCATCAGGCTCGAATTTTAGTTACACTCCTTCTATGGTTTGTGATACTAAAGGGGCATTACATATCGTATGGGAAAAAGATTATGAGATTCATTACAGGAAATTTGATGTTACTTTATCTACGGATACAAAAATATCAAACAGTAATATGTATGCGGCATACCCGACTATAGCAGAATTTGACGCTAAAGTATTTGTTGTGTGGGAAGATTTACGAACAGGAAATTTTGAAATCTACTTAAAAGAATTTGTTGCCCAAACGTGGCAGAAAGAGATAAAAGTAACCACTTCTTCAACGGCTTCTATTTTTCCGTCAATATGCATTGATTCGGCAGGAGTGCTCCATATCGTTTGGCAGGAAGAACAACAATACGGCGGGTATAAAATATTTTACACGAGTTACTCTAATGGCAGTTTCGGGAATACAATCCCCTGTGTGGAATCCCCGGGCGAAGCAATCAGTCCTTCCATCGTAACCAAAGGAAATAAATGCTGGCTTGCGTGGGCAGATTCGAGGGACGGAGGATGGGAAATATATTATAAGGAGCTTGTTAATGGAATCTGGGGAGAGGACATTAAATTAACTGATTCTTCCGTGAACGCTTCAAACCCTTCCATAGCAGTGGATAATAATGAAAATCTGTACGCGTTGTTCTGGGATACGAGAGACGGTGTGGCAAAAGTATATTTCAAGGAAAACATTTCTAAAAAGGGCACACCGCCAGAGACGGAGAATACGTTGCTGGCTAGTCCGAATCCTTTTTACGGATCAACAAGGATTTACAGCGAAGAAAACAGCGTGAAAATATACGACAAGACGGGAACGTTCGTTACGGAAGTAATTAATGGTGTCTGGAATGGCAAAAATATAAGGGGAAAAGAAGTGTTGGCGGGGATATATTTTGTGAAGTCCGTGACGAATAAAACAATGAAAGTGGTGAAAATAAGATGAAAAGAAAACAGAATGAAACCACGAGATTTCACGAGATTAACACACGAAAAGAGAAACAGACAATAAAAAGACAACGAATGAATAAAAAAAAGATTTTTACAAGATTAACACAGAGTAGAATATAAAAAAGATGGGAATGATTTTACTTGTTGTTATAAATTTTTTCAGTGATGCCGGAGGAGAATTTCTTACAATAAATCCGGGGGCAAGGCAGGCAGCTATGGGGTATGCGTTTACGGGTGTTGCGGACGACATTACCGCAGTTTATTATAATCCCGGCGGACTTGCTTTTTGCAAGAATTTAGAAATTGGATGCATGCCTCCATCGGAAGGGCTATTTGCTTATGCTCTAAAATACACATATGTTGGTGGGATAACTCCACTTCCTTTCAAAATAGGGAGTTTTGGGTTGGGATACAGCTGTTTATTTACAAGTCCAACAGATGGGATAATAGATGATACTGGCAATAAAATTGGGTGGAGAACTTACGACTATACGTTAATCTTTTCTTATGGAAAAGAAGTTATCAAAAACATAGGTTTAGGTTTATCGCTGAAATACTTTTATGACACCCCTTATTGTTTCATTTATGATACTACCCATTCAAAGACCTTTGTGTTTGATTTTGGGGGGCTTTATAAAACTCCTATACCGGGGTTATCTTTGGGAATATCCTGTCAAAATTTGGGAGACAGCATGCATTATGCCAATAGTAGACATACTTGGAGCAAGCAAATGCCATTTCTTGTTCGTACAGGTTTTGGATTTAACAGCGTCCCGTTTAAAAAGAATTTACCTTCATTTATTCCGGGTATAAATCTTTCCGGGAATATAATCAGGGATTTAGTGGGCACAGAACACGAAAATTGGTATGGCGGAGGGATTGAACTTGCATTTAACAAAGTATTTACGTTGAGAGGGGGATATTTTAATGATACAAGAGGGTGTCGTTCCGGAATAACTTATGGTTGCGGATTTAATATCGGGTTTCTACAAATAGACATATCAAATGATGGTGACGTATATGAATTTTTGTATGAAAACTGGAGAATGCAGGTAAATGTGAAGCCGTTGTATTTTTATAACAGAAAGAATAACAGAATTTAACAGGGATTGTAAGAGAACTTAAGAGATAGAAACAAAAAATGAAAAGAGAACAAAATACAACAAACAAACTTGCCACTAAAACACAAAGGCACAACCACCGCCAAGACGGGGTGTCTCTTCGCGCCAAATTAGACGAAACACAAGGGGAAGGGAAATGAGAAAGATTTTTTATCTTGGAATTATAATGTGTAATTTGACTTTTTTAGAAACAACTTCCGGCAGAGAAGTGGATTTTTTAATTGATAATGGAGTAAAACAGATACCTCCTTTGGAAGAAAATAACGGGAAGAAAATAGAGATAAAAATATCTTTAGATAAAAACACTTTTCTTGTTGGAGAAACTATATGGGTGAACGTGCATTGCAAGAATGACGGGCTGGAAATTAACGACAAGACGTTTATTTTAAAGAATTCAAAAGATGAAACACTTCCAAAAATCGGTATTCATGGCGATAGTCCTTCTCGCGATGTAAAACCCTCGGAGACTGAATTTACAGAAAATTTGATGGAGTTGGAAGAGAAAGATAGTCTCCCGCCAGACGAATATGTTTTAAAGAAAGTTTATGACGAATTTTTCTCGAATGAGGTAAAATTTAGAATAGTAGCGCCTACCGGGGA
This sequence comes from bacterium, assembly GCA_041649255.1. NCBI lineage: Bacteria > bacterium. The sequence continues at coordinate 28,802 of JBAZNK010000014.1, read as the reverse complement.
AGAAGCAAAAGCATATGAACTAATGAAAAAAGAGAAAGAATTAATGTTCCAAAGAAATTACAAGGATACAACAATTCAACAACAAAAAGAATTCATAAAATTATATCCCAACAGTATATATACACCAAAAGTATATGAGGATTTAATAAATACACTTATGTTAAAAAACGAGAACAGTAAAGCGCTTGAAGTATGCAAAGAATTAATTGATAGATATCCAAATTCCTGGCCTGCATGTCGTGTAATACAATATGAATTAATTCAGTGTTTAAGAGAACTTGGGAAATCACAGAAGGAAGCAAATATTTTAGCGCAAAAACATAAAGGGACAAAAATAGAAACAAAGATTGTAAAAATAGACTATTAAATGAATATACTTATATTTCTTATAATAAGTTTGCAGGGTAGGGTTTTAGATGCGGGTAAAATAAGTACGCAGGCGTTAAATCAGCATCAGGAGATGCTTCCCACACAAAAGAATTCAACATTGGGAAATGCCTCCCACACAAACACCCGACAGACAAGAATGTCTGTCCTACCACTGCAAGAAAAAAAGGCAAGGATGCCTGTTCTACAAGATAATGGGATTCGTTTAATTTCATCAAGTTCTGCGGGGTGTGTGTTTGAAGTTTCAGAACCTACGGCAGAATATAAAGGTTCAAGCTTAGAAGAGAAAAATCCAAACGGCAAACAGGCAAGGATGCCTGTTCTACAATCACAAAATACGACATTAGCAGATACGCAATTTGTTCTTGTTGGAGTTCCGCCGACGGGAAATGTTACGGTAGACGGAGGTGTATTAGTTGATACGGTTTGGATTAGAAGACACCGCATAGCAAAGGTTATGGTTCTCCCGGATGGGAATAAAAAGCAGGTACGCGTTCATTGGAATAACGCGAGAGAAAATCCCGGATTATCGGAAACAAATTCCATAGAAGATATTTTAAAAACCTACGTAGTAAACTACGAAACCTCAAAATACTGGTTAGCTAAGCCGGACGTTGAATTATTTTCCGAAAGTAAAGAATCTCCCGGAATATGCAAGATTCTTGTTGATTCGGAAGGTGTATACAAAATAAAGTATTCGGATGTTATTAACGTAGCGCCGGAAATTGCAACTGCAAACCCGCAAACGATAAAAATCACTCACAACGGGCTTGAGCTTCCTATATTCGTTCAAGGGGAAGATGATGGAGTTTTTTACACCGATGACTGGATTGAATTTTATGCCAAGCCTGTATCGGGAGAAAAATCATACTTAAATTTATACACTTATACAAACGTATACTGGTTGAGTATTGGCGGGCAGAAAGGCGCAAGAATGGTCAACAAGAGCGGAATTCCGAGGCAGGGAACGATTCCTTCAAGTTATCCGTTTTCAATACATTTTGAAATAGACAGCATTTTTGCAGTTTTCAAGTTATATCCTGATACGATTGCACCGTGGTTCTGGGCAAGTTTCGATAAGAAACATAGTTTTAATTTAAATACGCCGGCTCCTATAGATTCGGGGAATTGCGGCATTAAAATTGATTTGCAGACATATGGTGGTCCCGGAAATTTAAAAATATATTTAAATAACAATTTAATAAATACTACATATTTTGCGAGCACCCCGGGCTTACAAAAAATTATAAATATATCGACTCCGCAATCTCTTTTGAAAGAATCAAACGTTCTTACTTTTGAGCCGAACGGAGGTGGAATTGTAGTATATTTAAATTCCATTGATATAAATTATTTAAAGTCTTATGTTTCGCAAGGAGGAAAAATAAAGTTCACGCCTCCATCTACGGGCAGGCACAAATTCCAATTAACAGGTTTCAAGAACCCGGATATTTTCGTATGGCAACCGGGAACGGCATTTATAAGCGGCGGGAAGGTTGACACGCTGGATTCGACTTATACTTTTAGTTTTGAAGACACCTATTCGGACAGCACTTTTTATGCAGCGCAAGATTACGTAATGCAGCCGATTTTAGAAAAAGGCAGCACGGCAAATCTTCGCAGTCCGTCAAATACGGCAGATTACATTATCATAACGTCTCCGAAACTTTATGACTGCGCGGTTCGTTATGCAAGCTGGGAAGAGACAAAGGGATTCACATGCAAGATAGTAGAAGTCCAGGACATATATGATGAATTTAATTATGGAATTCCATACAATATGGCGATAAAAGAATTTTTAAAGTATGCATATAACCACTGGGCGAAGCCGCCTGTTTATGTGTTATTGCTTGGAGATGCTAGTTATGACCACAGGAATATTGCCAGGTTTGACGAGGACATAGTGCCAACCATATCCATATTCGATATGTATTATATTCTCATCCCTTCCGACAATATGTATGCCTGTGTAAGCGGGACAGACCCCATACCGGATATGTTAATAGGACGATTGCCCGTTAAAAACACCGGTGAGTTTGAAATCGTATTCAACAAATTGCAGAGACAGTTTTCTTTTTCGGACTGGCGCAGGAATCTTATATTCACAAGTATGGAAACGGGAGAAAATCCAATAGCGGCAACGAATCAACTTATCGAATTAATTGCACCCGAATACAAAATAGAGAAGCTGTATTACCCTACAGACGGCGCACAAGCAGAACTCGTAGATTTAATTAACAAAGGGGCAAGCTTTTTAAATTATATCGGACACAGCGGTCCGCGGGAATGGAGCGGAGGGCTTTTATGGAACGAAGCAATACCGGGACTAATGAATGTCGAAAGATTGCCTTTCGTATCTATGCTTGGCTGTTATAACGCAATCTTTGATATGCCGGGCGAACATTATATGGGAGAAAATTTCATACTGGCGCCGGGTGGGGCATTTGCATACTGGGGTTCTTCGGGCAGTTCATATTTGCGGGACAAAGGATTGGTAGAAGGGCCGTTGTTAAAGGCTATTGAAAGTCCAAACAATACTGTAGGCGAATTAGTTTTTAACGGAATAATGCGTTGTTTTACAAACAGTCCGGTAGTAAAATCCATAGAGCAGCAAACATTATTTGGGGATCCGGGAAGCAATTTTTCCCTTCCACAGAAACTAAGTCTTTCTATTTTACCAACTTCTTTCACGGCAGGAGAAACGTGTTCTGTAAACGGGAGTCTTTCGTCCACAATAAACGGGGAAGCGATTATTACTTTATGCGTAAACGATACTATAGAAATCACAAAAATAAAAACTACGGCTACTAACGGGAATTTTAGCGCGCGATTTTATTTGCCGGATACAATTAACCTGCCAATGAATAAGGGGAAAATGTTTGCATATATATACAACGGGAATACGGATTTCGTTACAGTAACAGATTTTTCCATAAACAGAACAAACATAATAATATCCACAATGCCGGAGTTACCAACGCATAACGATTCGGTTTATGTAAGGGCGAAAATCTTTGACCCAACAGGGATTAGGTTAGTAAAGTGCAACTGGGGAATATCGCCACCACCGTGGAACCAGATAAATATGGAACTCGACACATCAGGTTATTTTATTACAGAAAGTCCTATTCCGAACCAGCTTCCGGACAGTATTGTAAGCTTACAGGTTTATGTTGAAAACAATGACGGAGAAGCATTTACAGAAGTTGATTCATATAAAGTGGCATCCTTACCTGATATAGAAGCGATTAAGTCCAAGATAGAATTATACGGCACAAAATCAGTTTTATTAAACATTCCTATACTAAATAGCGGAGACGAAAACACGGATTCGTTTGACGTAATAGTTTATGCAATAGATTCATTGAATGATACTTTTTTATTATGGAAATCTCTTTTATCGTTAAAGGGGAAAGAAACGCAAAACATAGATGTTCCTTGGGATATGAAGAAAGGTAGCATATTTATTTTTATAGATTCGGCTAATGTAATTGAGGAAAGTGACGATATAAATAATATTATTCCCAAAACCGTAATGTCGGTGAAATTATTCAATGCCAACGTTTTACAGGGAACAAAAGGCTGGTGTACCAGTACTGACAATCGCCTGAAATGTCTTGTATCGCCTTACGGGGTTTCGGATTCTACGGTTCTTGAAATCCGAAGCGACACGTCCGGGGAATTTTTAGCGCTAAGACAAGAAGGAGTAAACATACTTAAAGATATAACGATAACAATGCCTAACTATGATTCGTTATCAAAACCTGCCGTTCATAGGTGGTGCGAAGAATACAAACAGTGGGTAGTAGTGAATGCCGGGACAATAGCATATACAAGAAAATTAGGATTATTCACACTTTTAGAGAGAATAGACACATTGGCTCCCGAAATAACTCTTGATATCCCGGACAGCAGTGAGTTTATAATTTCAGGGCAAGAAATGCCATTAAAAATAAATGCCATAATAAAAGATAAAGATGGTGTAGATATTTTAGATAAAGGAATTGTCATTGAACACGATACGGTTTTGGGCGCGCACGATACGATTTCCCGTAATTTATACACTTATCCGACGGAAGACAATAGTTTATACGCAGTGCCGTTGATTTTCCAATCAAGCATAGGTGTAGGGAAGCATACTTTCTTTTTTATAGCTTATGATTTGCAAGGGAATAAAACGACTAAGAGAGTTGTAATCGTTGTTAAACCAATATATGCGCCGAGCAAATCTTATTGTTGGGGAAACTATCCAAATCCGGTAAAAGGCGATAGGACAGAATTTAGGTTCGGATTCACGGACGTACCGGATATATGCCAGGTAAGAATATATACCTTATCGGGGAAACTCGTAAAGACTCTTATTCCTTCAGGTCTAAGCAAGGACATATCTATTGTATGGGACTTGCGGGCAGATAACGGGACATTGTGCGGGAATGACGTATACTTCTATAAAGTATTTTCGAGACAGGGGAAAGTGATAATTGAGAAACTAATGAAACTTGTAATACTAAGATAATGTTGAAAAAAATATTTGGGATTTTTATATTTTTGCTGTTGTTTCGTAACGTTTATGCGAGCGAATACACGGGCGAAATACTGAACCTGGAGATAGGGGGAAGAGCGTGTGGATTAGGAGGAGCGTATTGTTCTATTTTAGATGGCAACGCTCTAAGTAGTTGGTGGAATCCCGTTAACATACTGCAAAGGCAGGGAGTTTCCGTAGGAGCAATGAAAGGGAAGGAGTTTGGGTTGTTTGATTTTAATTGTTTTGGAGCCGGAATAACTAAAAGAAACTGGGAAATAGGAAGCTATCCTAACGTATATATAATAAACAACATTGCCGCGAGCATATTATTCGGGACTATAGGGTTGGATTCCATACCTGAATTTCCGGATACGCTTGTTGCGCAGCCAACGGGATATTTCGGGGTAAGTGAACAGGTGGTACTGTTTACCATGGCTTCTTCAATACCGCAAATAAAAAATTCAAAAGTAGGATTGAACGTAAAATATTTAAGGTATGACATATTTAATACACAGGCCAACGGGATAGGTCTGGATTTGGGCGCTAATTATAGATATAAAAAGATGTCTACGGGAATAGTCATTAAGAATGTAGGCGGGACAAACATAAATTGGGCAACGAATAAACAAGATAAACGACCGATGAGCATAATCGCCGGAACAAATTACAGGACAAAAGAATCATTGGTAGCTTTAGATTTAGGATACGAGTATGGCAGTATTATTTATAGACTCGGGATGGAATATACGATATGGGATTTAATATCCATACGAATGGGAATAAATAAAGGATTGGCTTTTGGAGTGGGCTTAAAGCCAGACATACCGGAAAGTTGGGGAGCTACAAGAATTAAAGGATTAACCATTGATTATGCTTTTACAACAAAAGAGTTAGGTTCTGTATCTCACATAAGTATGGGATTGAATTTTTAATCTGTCTATACAAACACCTTTTACATAAGAGATCATAATGAAAAAAATTATTGTTAAGAGTTTGTCTAATATGGGATATTCCGTATCAAAAATAAAAAAAGAAGATATGGATTTATATTATCAAATTTATGATAAAAAAGATATTGAAGAAAAAAAGTTTTACAACATAGGCGCGGGAGCGTTCAGGCATCCTGCGTGGACAAACATTGATTATTATTCGGAATGGTTTAAAGAAAACAAAATAGATATCAGTTTTAATTTGTTAGAATGCAAACCGCTTCCGCTAGATGATAATTCCGCAAATATTTTTTATTCAAGTCATACGGTTGAACACATAACTGATAAATCGGCGCAAAATATTTTCAATGAAATATACAGGACATTAAAAAAAGAAGGATATGCACGATTAACAACCGTAGATATTGATTTGTGCTATAAAGCAGTTTTGAATAATGATATTCATTTCTGGCAAAGAGAAAGAGAGATGTATAGTGATAAAAAAAATATGGACACAGTAAAAATAGCAATCCCAATGGGAAGGGCGTCTATCAGACAATTGTTTTTATTTAGTTTTGCATCACAAACGTCATTGTTACATATTGATAAAAATACATACAAAATTAGTGATAAAGAGTTTAACGAAATATTTTCAAAGTTTACATACGAAAAGGCTTTAGATTACTGTAAATCCAAATGCAACATTGAATTACAAAGCAAATATCCCGGCAATCATATTAATTGGTGGAACAAAGACAAGTTATCCCGGATGTTACAATTTGCGGGTTTTAAGAAAATTTATTTATCGGGATATGGACAAAGTTTTTGTCCTGTTTTAAGAAACACAACATATTTTGATAATAGCCGTCCCAATTATTCCATATATGTAGAAGCAAGGAAATAGCAAATATATTATCCTCTTTTTATAGATCAACATTGTCGGATAACTTCTAAGACATATTACCAAAAGATTTTATGGAATAAAAAGAAGAAAATATTATTTATCAATTGTCTTTGAGAAGAGGAAACAAAAAAAGGTATGCATTATTTTTGAGTTCATAAGTTAATATTCACAAAAAAACTCCACAGAAAGGAGGTGATCCAGCCGCACGTTCCCGTACGGCTACCTTGTTATGACTTAGCCCCAGTCATCCTGTTTACCTTCATTCCGTATACACGGAGCTTCGAGTCCCCAGAACTTCCATGGCTTGACAGGCGGTGTGTACAAGGCCCGAGAACGTATTCACCACGGCGTACTTATCCGTGATTACTAGCGATTCCGACTTCATGGGGTCGAGTTCCAGACCCCAATCTGAACTGAGACCGGCTTTGAAGGATTAGCTCCACCTTGCGGTTTGGCAACCCGTTGTACCGGCCATTGTAGGACGTGTGTGGCCCTGGGCATAAAGGCCATGCGGACTTGACGTCATCCCCCCTTCCTCTGAGTTGACCTCAGTAGTCCCTTTAGACAATCCCGATTGCTCGGAAATAATTAAAGGCAGGGGTTGCGCTCGTTATGGAACTTAATCCAACACCTCACGGCACGAGCTGACGACAGCCATGCAGCACCTGTGCTAGCTCCCTTTCGGGTCCCTTCCCTTTCAGGTCAGTACCACTAGCATGTCAAACCCAGGTAAGATTTTTCGCGTATCATCGAATTAAACCACATCCTCCACCGCTTGTGCGGGCCCCCGTCAATTTCTTTGAGTTTCAACCTTGCGGCCGTAGTCCCCAGGTGGACCATTTAACGCGTTAGCTACGGCACTCCCGAAAATTCAGGAACACCTAATGGTCATCGTTTACAGTTAGGACTACCAGGGTATCTAATCCTGTTTGCTCCCCTAACTTTCGAGCCTCAGCGTCAGCATTGAAATAGAAAGCCGCCTTCGCCACGAGTGTTCTTCCTGATATCCACACATTTTACCGTTACACCAGGAATTCCACTTTCCCCTTTCAAGCTCAAGATTTACAGTATCAAAGAATATCTATGAGTTGAGCCCATAGTTTTAATCTCTGACTTTTAAATCCGCCTACGCTCCCTTTACACCCAATGATTCCGGACAACGCTTGCCCCTCCCGTATTACCGCGGCTGCTGGCACGGAATTAGCCGGGGCTTCCTCTGGGGGTACCGTCATCATCGTTCCCCCTGACAGAGGTTTACAATCCGAAGACCTTCATCCCTCACATAGTGTCGCTGGATCAGCCTTTCGACCATTGTCCAAATTTCTAGACTGCTGCCTCCCGTAGGAGTTAGGGCCGTGTCTCAGTCCCTATGTGGCTGGTCACCCTCTCAGGCCAGCTACCCGTCATAGGCTTGGTGGGCCATTACCTCACCAACTACCTGATAAGATACAGACCCCTTCTTAAGCTCCTTGCGGATTTATTCTATCGAACATAAGTCCAATAGAACACATGCGGTATTACCCTTGATTTCTCAAGGCTATCCCCCACTTAAGAGCAGGTTGTCTGTATATTCCTCACCCGTTTGCCACTTTCTAACACTCTTATTGCTAAGAATGTTAGAGTCGTTCGACTTGCATGTCTAATACACACTACCAGCGTTAGTCCTGAGCCAGAATCAAACTCTTCAAAAGATTGAACTCAAAAATAATGCATACCTATAAAAATCTCAAAGAACGATTTTACAAAATTAGAAGTGTATACTAATCTTATTATTCGTAACTTGTCAAGAACTTTATTTCAAAAATTTATATAAAGGGGTCTTTTATATGTTTTATTTGGTCCCACGTAAAAACCGGACCATCTTTACACGAGTATAATTCACCAATCCTACAGTGATTACATTGACCTATTCCGCAAGACATATTAGATTCCATTGACAAGTATATATTACTTCCGGGAAATCCCAATTCTAATAATTTTTTCGTAACGAATTTAATCATTATCGGCGGTCCACACACTATAACCGAAGAGTCCGTTATGCTTACAGGAATCTCATCAAGCAACACAGTTACTACCCCGACTTTTCCGCCTGAGGCGGACCAATCTTTAGTTCCGACATCCACTGACATTTTAATATCTACTTTATCAAGTTTACTCCATTCCGGTATAAATTGTTTATATATAATATCATCCGGAGTTCTCGCTCCATATCTTATATATATTTTTTTGTAATCTTCAATCTTATGAAGAAGCGTTAGAAACAGCGCTCTCAGCGGCGCAAACCCTACTCCTCCACCTACGATAAAAATTTCTTTCCCTTTGAATTTCTCAACAGGATAAGGTTTCCCGTAAGGCCCTCGAACTCCCACCGTATCACCCGGTTTCAGGTTGAAAAGCGCCGACGTCAGTCTTCCAACTTTCATTATCGTAAATTCCATTTTTTCTTTATCATATTGTGAAGATGATGGCGTAAATGGTGCTTCCCCGATTCCCGGCACGGCAAGTTCGGCAAATTGTCCTGCTTTAAATTCTATTGGTTTGGGTTCTAATCTAAAAGTTCGTATCGTCGAACTCTCGTCTACGACACTTATTAATTTAGTTGTATTTACTTCGTATGGTGTTTTCATTGTTATTTCCTTTATTGAAACCACAACCCTGAAATTAGATATTTACCATCTGTTTCAGACACTACAAGTTTTATTAAAATATCATCTTGACTCTTGCTAAAAAATCCTTTCCACAAAAACATAGTTGTTTTCTTCTGATTCAAAAAACCAAGATATTCACTATTTTTATATTCCCCGAAAAGTTCAATTATCTGTTTATTAGTTGCAATGAATGCCTTTTCCGGCAGCGCATCTTTCATTGCAACGTCAAAATCCCTTGAGTATTTCGCATAGTCATTTATTTTCATCCCGTCCAAAACATTATTCAAAAGCGAGTCTCCGATAATTTGAATTCTCTCTTTTGTTCCACTAACTACATTCGCGTTAGCAGTAGAAAATACCAACATTCCCACAAAAACGCTCCATACAAGCTTTTTCATATTTCTTCTTTTTGCGAAGTTGCATTCACCAACTGTGCCAACACTTTTTTGATATCTATTTTAGCCATACACCCGCTGATACATCTTCCGCAACCCGTACACGCAAACAAATTATGATTTTTCGGTGAATACTCAAACTTGCACGCAAATCTATTTTTAAATCTTTCCATCACATCAGGTCTCGGGTTTGCGCCTCCGCCGACTCTTGCATAAGCCGGATAATAGCACGCATCCCAGACTCTCATTTTTTCTTTTGTCGGTTCGTCATAAAGCAAATAACAATAACAGGTAGGGCAAATCATCAGACACGCGCAACATTCCACGCAGTTCATCGGCTCACCTTTTTTTGCCGCCATTTTTTCCGTATCCAGAGCTTTGTCCAGCTTTATATTACTGTACTCGGAATTTATTTTTCCAAGTAATTCCGTTGCTTTTTGTCTCTTCTCCGCACGCTGGTCCAAATCGTTTTCGTCCACCGTTTGCAACCAATCTTTGCTGCTTCCAAAAATTAAATTCCCTTTTTCCGTTATGATATCAACAATATACCCTTTTTTAATCGGCGTTAAATTAATATCGCTATCCTTGTCGCTCCACGGTTCTAAACCCATTATGTTGCAAAAACAAGTTTCTGTCGGTTCCTCGCAATCTACCGAAATTATAGTAGTCTTTTCTCGCCTCTCTTTATAAAACGGGTCAATGACTTCGCCTTCAAGGAACACCCTGTCATAAATTTTCAACGCCTGCAAATCACATCTTCTCGCACCTATAATCACCTGCGGAGAAATTTCTTTTTCAAGTGGTTCCCCGAACTTAGCGACCATTTCTTTAGCTTGCATAAAAAAGTGCTTCATAGGCTCTACTGCGCGGAACCCATCAAATATAGGCGGTTCTTTGGCTTCCAATCTGAATTTACGTATATGTCTTTTTGACTGTCCAAAAACATCGTTCTCTTCAGTAAGCCTCAATACGAATGGGAAAAATCGTTCCTCAGGTAAAAAATAAGTTTCCATATTCTCCTTATTTATATTATCAATTTATAAAAGTCAAGGGGAAAATATTTATCACATTAAATCATCCATATAGCCTCAATCAAATCTGTTTGAAGAATCTCCCTGCCTACTACCTGCTTTCTACTTTAAATAAGATGTCTTTACTACCTTTATCGGCTTATACCCGTCCACTTTCACAAAATAAATTCCGCTCTTCAGGTCTTTCCCTATAATATTATTTTTGGTTTCTTCCAATAACTTCCCGCTTATATCATAAATCCTTATTTTCTTTTCCTTTTCACTGAACGCTGACCACTTTATGTTTGTGATCCCCACAAACGGATTCGGACTTGCCCTGAGCGTAGTCGAAGGGGTTTCGATATTCGACTGTTCTTCCACCCCGACCTCCGTAATCTGGATATCGTCTATATAAAAATTATTGTACGCATATGCTGACCAACCCGATGTAGCCGTAAACCCTCCATAAGAATAAGAAGAAAAGCGTATGCCACTGACGGGACCTATTACGGTAGTACATATTTCTGCCCAAGTAGTCGCAGAATAATGACGATAAATCTCTTCCCAATTGCCATTTATATAAATACAAATATCCGAATATCCATTACCTTCTACGCCCCAGCTAGTATCTATTACAGATGCTTTAATTAAGCAATTTGAAATTGGCTTAAACGTTTGATTTATTGATGCCGAAGCATTAGCGTATGCCTCTCCATATGTTCCACCGTCATGCCCGCAAGAAATAAGTGTTCTTAAGTTACAGCTTCGTGGCGGGGAGACAGCAGAATTACTTGCTTGAATCACAGAAGTTGCCATTGCATGTCCATTCCCCGCAATGCTTGAATCCATGTGTGTATATTTCACCCATCCCGTATCCCACGGCGTCATATCAAAACTAGGATTTATAAATTCATTTGTCCTCGGATTACATATAATCCTTACAAGATAACTATAATAAGAAATACAACCTGCAACTATAAGCCCCTCATCATAAGTTTGTTGGACGGAATAACCTATCCCATTGGCCCCACCGCCATAATTTTTTGTCCACAAAATGTCCCCATTGGCATTTACCTTTATAAAATAAAAACCGGACCGAGCTCCTGCTATTACAAACCCGCTGTCTGTAGTCTGGCATACAGAGTGGCTTTCAGAGCCATTAAATGCCCTTGTCCATAAGGTGTCCCCATTGGAATTTGTTTTTATTAGATAAATGTTCTTGCCGGTGCTAAAAGAAAATGTCCTCCCCGTTACAATGTATCCATCATCAAAGGTCTGCTGAACCGAACTCCCCTCATCCGAACCTGAACCGCCATAAGTCCTTGTCCATAGTGTATCGCCCGAAGAATCCGTTCTGATTAAATAAACATCATAATTGCCTGCCCCGAAAGACATTGTCCTTCCTACAATTATAAATCCGCCGTCCACTGTTTGCGAAACCGAACAGCCCAAATCTTCGCTACTTCCACCATAAGTTTTTGTCCACAAGGTATCCCCATTGGGATTTGTTTTTATGAGATAAACATCCCCATTGATATCGCCGAAAGAATCTGTAAAACCTACTATTGCAAGTCCACTGTCTGCAGTTTGACATACAGAATAACCACAGCCGCTACCATAAGCTCTTGTCCATAAGGTATCCCCATTTGAATCTGTTTTTAGGAGATAAATATCCGAAGGATTTGAACCTGCTATTACAAAACCGTCATCTTTAGTTTGGCATACAGAATAACCATATTTGTAGGTACTCCCGCCGTAAGTTTTTTCCCATAATTTATCACCATTAGGATTTGTCTTTATAAGATAAATGTTATAAGGACCTCCGGTATATACATAACCTGCTGTTACAAATCCACTATCTTTTAGCTGGCATACAGAACGACCGTAACCCAAATAAGTCCTTGTCCAGAGCGTGTCCGGCGTTTGCGCTTTTGTAATTTGAGAAGCTGTAAGTAAAGTGAGAAAAAAGTATGTTATCAAAAGTTTATGCATTATCTCTTCTTATTTATCTTATACTCAAATTCTTAATACTTATATAAATATTTTAAGAAGTATTGTCAATGAAAAAATAACAGATTTTAAATTTGTTTTTTATTATCTGTATTCCATAGATAAATATGGCTATAGTTTGTTTCTCAGTCCTTATTTTTTTCGCTATGATTTTCTTGTTATCTGCGGAACACCTCTCTGCCTCAGGTGGAGTACCTGCCTCTAAAATTCTTTCTGTAGGCAGTCCCCTCTTATTTAAATCTCTTGACAATTCCGCATATTTGAGACATTATAAAAGATTAAGTTGGTTAATTATCATTGAAAATTAAAAAATTCGTATTTGTAAATCAAGGAGACAAGATGAAAAAAAATATCGGACGTTCTACTTTAACAGTAATATTTTCGGCACTTTTTGTCGGTCAAACAATTTTCGCAGATGTTTGGCCCGGTTATCATAACACCCAACAACGAACAGGGCTAAGTACAAATTATGGCCCGGACTGCTGTTCTACAGCTTGTGACATAGATATCCAGTTTAGTCTCGCTTCTCCTGTCATAGATGGAGCAAACCAAAAAGTATATATGCAGGGCGCAGTCGGACCCTCAGGCCCCTGGAATCTTTGGTGTATAGATGCTAACAATTGCTCGATTAAATGGACATACCTTTTAAGCGATTCAATGCCTACAAATGGATTAATAATACACTCTTCCTGCGCTATATATGGAGACAGCCTTATTTATGTCGGCAGTCCTGCAGACAGCACTTTTTATTGTATTGACTCGTCCGGCGCATATAAGTGGAAATACAAAACCGGTGATAGAATACGTCCGTCTCCTGCCGTTTCTTCGGATGGTTCGGTAATATATACTATGTCTGATGACGGATATCTTTATGCAATAAATTCGGACAGCACGCTGAAATGGAAAACTTTAACAACCGCAAGCTCTTCCAAATATTCTTCTCCAACGCTCTCTCCGGACGATAGTACCGTATATGTAGGCTCTTATAATAACAAACTTTACGCTATAAAAGCAGATAGTGGTTCCATAAAATGGAGTTATGTAACGGGCGATGAAGTACGCACCTCTCCTGCTATCGGAATATATACGGATACCGCAACTTTAATAACGGATACCATTATATATGTAACTTCCTACACCGGCAGACTTTATGCGGTAAAACAGGATGGAATCTTGAAATGGAGTCGTGTATTAGGCGGAAATGCCAATTCCTCGCCGGCTTTAGACGTGGGAAGAGGAATGATTTATATCGGTTCGGATTCAACTACAAATAATCGCCTTAATGCACTTAATATGTCTGACGGCACGATAAAGTGGAGAATGGCTCTTGCCGGAGGTTCCAGATATTCCTCTCCTGCAATTGCTTCCCCGAATAATTTGATTTATATAGGGGATGCTTCTAATACAATTAATATCATAGCAAATTGGGTGGATTCAGGAGTGATGGTATGTCAAAAAACTTATGATTGGCCAATTACTTCCCCCGTTATAGGCGCAGATACAAGTATTTGGTTTAACGGGTATTCCTATCTGCATAAAATTAAATGCTGGGCAGCGCCATCTTCCATAGAAGAAAACAAACTTGATTTTAAAATAAATTCCGGAAAAAACTGGCCGAATCCTTTCTCTACCAAAACAAGAATATCTTTTGCCCTTCCTGAAAAATCCTTTGTCAACCTCGACATATACGATATAACGGGGAAATTGGTTAAAACGTTGTCCGGCAATTATGCTTCAGGTCAGCACTCAATAATCTGGGACGCTAAAGATAATCGCAGTAATAAAATAAAAACCGGAATATACCTTTGCAGATTGAAAACTAACTCCTACTCGGTTACACGCAAAATCACCGTAATAAAATAATAAACAATTTGGTAGGGGCGACTCAACCGAGTCGCCCCTTTTTGTTTCTTTTTGTTATCCGTTTTTCGTGCCCTTCTATATTTCGTGCTTTCGTGGTTTTGTGGCAAATTCTTTTCTTTTTTCCTAAAAATTGCATTTTTTATCTTTTTTGACTTGACAAGAGCATATATTTGAATCACTATAATATTATAAAGGTTGGAAGTGTATTGTCTATTAGTTAAAAAAGTTATTATTTTGTAAGGAGGAAAAATGAAAAAAATGTTTATGTTAGTTTCTTTTGTTGTCCTTTTCATCGGACAGTCAATCTCTGCATCCGTATGGCCAAGTTACCATAATACGGATATTCGACGAACAGGCTTTAGTCCAAATTTCGGACCGGACTGCTGCGATACTTCTTGCGAAATAGATATTGAATATAGTTACGCTTCGCCTGTTATAGATGGAGCAAATGAAAAAGTATATATGCAGGGCGGAGTTAATGCTAGCGGCCCTTGGAACTTATGGTGCGTAGGCGCTCGCGATTGTTCAGTTAAATGGACATACCAGTTAAACGCTACTAACCCCACAGGTGGATTACAAATGCACTCTTCCTGCGCCATATCTGGCGATACTGTTGTTTATGTCGGCAATCCGGCAAACAATGCTCTTACTTGCATTGATTCTTCCGGCGCATATAGATGGAAATATATAACTGGTGGTAGAGTACGTGCATCTCCTGCTGTTTCCTCGGATGGTTCGGTGATATACACTATGTCCGATGACGGTTATCTTTATGCAATAAACTCGGACAGCACAATGAAATGGAGAACGTTAACAACCGCAACCGGCGCCAAATTCTCTTCTCCAACACTTTCTCCCGATGAAGGCACTATATTCGTAGGTTGCTCAAATAACAGACTTTACGCTTTTACAGCAAGCACTGGTGCAATAAGATGGAGTTATACGACGAGCGATGAAGTGCGCGGCACTCCCGCTGTTGGCGCAGATACCACTATATATGTGGGCAACTATGCCGGCAGACTTTATGCAATAAACCCGGGCGGAACTGTGAAATGGAGTCTCGCCTTGGGTGGCACTGCCAACTCCTCACCGGCTTTAGATGAGGGGAGAGGAATACTTTATATCGGTTCAAACAATAATAAACTTAACGCCGTAGATATAGCAACGGGCGCTCTAAAATGGTCATTCACTCTCGACGGCAATCCGGGCTTTTCTTCTCCTGCAGTTGCTTCTCCAAACAATTTGATTTATATAGGAACCGGCAATAATTCAATTTATATCATAGCAAATTATGCAGACTCCGGACATCTAATATGCAAAAATACTTACTCCTGGCAGATTACTTCTCCTGCCATAGCGGCAGATACGAGTATCTGGTTTAATGAGTATTCCCGAAGATTACACAGAATTCATTGCTATAAAACACCTACATCAATAGAAGAAGGCAAACTCGATTTCAAAATAAATTCCGGCAAAAGCTCGCCGAATCCTTTCTCTACGGAAACAAGAATATCCCTTACCCTTCCTGAAAAATCTTTTGTCAACCTCGATATATACGATATAACAGGGAAATTGGTTAAATCTTTATCCGGCAATTACACTGAAGGCCAGCATTCAATAAAATGGGATGCTAAAGATAATCACGGCAATAGAATAAAAACCGGAATATATCTTTGCAGATTAAAAACAAACTCCTACTCGATTACACGCAAAATTACGGTAATAGAATAATAAATAATTCAAAAAGGGGCGACTCAACGAGTCGCCCCTTTTTGTTTACTTAGAGTTTGTGACATAGGAAATAATAGCAAGCCCTTTTCAGCTATGTTACAGTCTCTTTGTCGGAAGTATTAGAGACTGGTTATCCAGCTGTGCTGGGTATTTGTACCTACATTAAATAAGATATATCTAACTGTCTGTTTCCTGTCCAGTTCTGCCGGACAGTTTATAGAATAAATAAACGGTTTTTGTTTTAATGTTTGAAGGAGGAAAAATGCGTAACATCTTGTTTTTAGGGCTTTTAGGGCTATATTTTGTTCCCTTGAATGCCCAGAATATTAATGATACTCTGACCCCACAACTTGAACCTCCCTTTCTTTATTGGGATAGCGCAAATAGAATAAAATATGAAGCGGTAAAGTTTTACCCTGAGCGCGCCTGTTCTGTGTTTGCAATTATGCACGGCGTGATTGCTCCGGGCGCAGCCTCCAAGCAGTGCAGCCTTTTTATATGGAATGATATAAACGGGTACCCCGGGACAAAATTATTAGAAGTTCGTACTACTGCGGAAACGGACTCAACGGGTATTTCGTGGAATGTATATACATTGCCTTCGCCGATATATATAAAAGTTCCGTTCTGGGTGGGAAATTATGAGATGGATACACTTTTTCCTACGACCCGTTTTGATACTATGAAAAGCTTACCTTCCCAATACAATTTTGGGACAGGTTGGTTCTATACACGAAATGACTATTTTCTTGGCGCTGTTGTGAAATACGACACGGGTGGGGCTTCACCGGTACAAAGAACAGTATTACTGGAAGAACTAACAAGTGTCGGGTGAGGGAACTGCCCTTATACAGCGGGTGCGCTGCATCAATTGGAAGAAGAAGCAGGAGATTCAATAATTATTCTTGGATATAATGGAAATACACCTTTTGTAAATTCACCATCAACCCAAAGGATTATGCATTATTTGCCGGGAGTATATCCTACGACATGGTGCGATGGAAGCATTAGAAGAAGAGGTATGAGCTGGTATCAAATTTATCGCAATGATTTTGATTTCCGCAAAACAATTCCGGCGTTATTAACAATTGGACTTACAGGTTCTTATGACCCGTCAGCAAGAACCGGAAGTGTAACAGCTCGTATTGCCAATACTACCGATAATACAATAAATGCGTTAGCTCATTGCGTAATTGTTGAAACTGATATCCCATATGCATGGCAGGGAGAGGATAGTTTATTCCACGTAGTAAGAAATATGATGCCGATAAGCGGTATGCCTATCTCAATACCCGGTAATAGTTTTATTGATGAAACAAGAAGTTTTACAATGGATCCGACCTGGGTATATCATAATTCTTATATAGTCGTTTTTGTCCAGGACTCATCCGATGAAATTTATCAGGCGGCTAAAATGCCTCTTTTGAGCATAAGCGCAGAAGAAAATAGCGTCCCCCGGACAATTGTTACTCTGAATAATTCGCCTACTCCTTTCGCCTCCGGCACAACTATTCATTATTCAATAACTAACGGGAAAACAAAAGATATCCAAATAGGTATTTATGATATAACAGGCTCTTTGGTGAAACAACTTGTAAACGGCAAACAAGGATCGGGTAACTATACTATATACTGGGATGGGAAAGGCAACAACGCAAACAAATTAAAATCAGGAATATATTTTGTGAGATTGACAGTTGGCGGACACAACGAAACTAAAAAGATAACGCTTATAAAATAAGTAATTGTTGTATATTTGATTTTTGATATTTAATATTAAATTTGGTAGGGGTATTATGAGAAATTTCTCGTTGGTTGTTGCAGGTTTAGTTATGTTCACAAAATTAAGCTATGCGGGGTGGACAATTGGTACGATAGATAGCGTTGGCGATGTCGGAAAATATACCTCTTTGTGCTTTTGGATGGGAGGAGTTGCTGCAAGTTATTACGATGAAACTAACGGAAATCTCAAGTGCAGACTTGATTTGTTGGATAAAACATCTCAATCCTTTGACAGTGAAGATAGCGCAGGAAACGTAGGAAAGTTTACTTCTATAGGCGGGTGTGGAGACACTTTGTTCATTAGTTATTATGATGAGACAAACGGAAATTTGAAAATCGCAAGGACAGAATGCTGGAAGGACGGTTTTTTTCAAACATATGCCATAGACAGTGTCGGTAATGTCGGATTATTTACTTCGCTTTATATAGACAAAACTCATGATGTCCCTTATATTAGTTACTACGATGAAACCAACGGAGACCTAAAATTAGCTTGTTTAAAGGATTCCGTATGGACTGTTCAAAAAGTAGATACTGCCGGAGACGTGGGGAGATATAATTCTATTGCAGGACATTCGGATACGATTTATATCAGTTATTATGACAGCACTAACGGAGACTTGAAACTTGCAAAATACAACGGAACAAACTGGCAAATTGAAAAAGTCGACACGATGGGAGATGTAGGAAAATACAGCTCCGTTTCTTATTTTTATTCCGATGTTTATATTTATTATTACGATGAGACTAGTGGAGATTTGAAGTCTGCGCACTATAATAACATCTCCTGGAGTATTGGAATAATAGATAGTACGGGAGATGTAGGAATGTTTTGTAATGGCAAGGGTTTCTTAACATACTATGATAAAACCAACGGGAATTTTTTAAGTTTGGGAGTAAGCAGCTGGCTGGTTGATACCGCCGGAGACGTGGGTGGATATTCTTCGAGTGTAGCAGAGACGGAATTATTTTTTGCAATATACTATGATTTTACAAACAAAGACCTCAAATGCGCATATGTGCGTGGCGCAGTGGAAGAACAAGCAACTGCCTTAAATAATACTTTCTTAACCGTTACTCCTAATCTTTCAACTAAAAACTTTTCCATTTCTTATACCTTGCCCTCAACTTCTTCCGTTAACTTAAAAGTATTTAATGTCTCGGGTAAAGTAGTTGACGTTTTATCAAATGAAAAACAAAATGCCGGCAAACACCAATTATTCTGGCAACCTAACAACTTACCAAACGGATTATATTTTCTGCAATTGAATGCAAACGAAACAAAATTAACAAAAAAATTAATTTTAATGAAATAAAAAAATTATGGGATATCTTCTTACTACAGGCAGAAAAAGAGAATTTATGAGAGAAAATAAAAAAATCTCTTGCTTTCTCTTGAAATCCCTGTTAGTAATAAATTTCTTTGTGAAAAAAGGGGGTAAAATGAAAAATGCATTTTTCTTAATTTCTGCTTCTGTCTTTTTAATGTGGCAGCCAGTCTTCGCAGATGTATGGCCAAGTTTTCACAACAATAACCAAAGAATAGGCTCGGTTAACCGTTACGGTCCGGATTGCTGTACTACGACATGTAACACACAAATTGAGTGGAATTACGGTTCTCCCGTTATAGATGACTTCGGTCACGCATATATACAGGGTGCCGAACACGGGCAGGGGCCTACGGGAAAATGGTATTTTTGGTGTGTAAATGAGGATTGCACCGTTAAATGGAAATTGCTTATGAACAACTCTAATCCTCCATTTGTTTTTCCTCACTCGTCCGGAGCCATATACAATAATGAAGTAGTTTATGTCGGTAACTCGGGCGACTCTTCCCTCTGGGCGGTCGATACTAGCGGTGTAATGAAATGGAAATTCAGAGTCTACACCCCGGTTCGTTCTTCTCCGGTCGTTACTCCCGATGGAGCTGTTATTTATGTGATGTGCGATTCGGGATACCTATACGCAATTAACTCGGATAACTCATTAAGATGGAAATACTTCACTTCCTATACCGGCACCGAACAAACATCTTCCCCGGCTATCGGCAGCGATAATACCATATATGTCGGTGCAAGAAGCGGTAAACTTTATGCAATTAATCCTGACGGTAGCTTGAAATGGAGTTACGCAACAGGACTCGATGTGTGGTCTTCCCCGGCTATTCACAACGATGTCATTTATGTAGGTTCGCAAGATAACAAACTTTACGCCATAAACTCTGACGGTAGCTTAAAATGGAGTTACTCGACAGGAGGTAACGTTATGTCTTCTCCTGCCGTTAATTATGCGCTAAATATGGTTTATGTCGGCTCTAATGACACCTATTTATATGCCTTGACTACTGACGGCGTATTCAAATGGAGAAGAAAATTATCCGGTATGCCGGGAATATCTTCTCCGGCAGTAGCTATGTCAAATAGTATGGTCTATATCGGAGATGATGCGAATAAAATATATATGGTAGAAGACTGGGTGGACTCCTCCGTATTAAAATGTTCTCTAACACACGACTGGGACATAACTTCTCCCGCAATAGATAAAGATACAAGCATCTGGTATAATGAATATTCTCACTACTTACACAAAATTAAGTGCAAACTTCCTCCCCGGGCAATAGAGGAAAAATTTGACATAAGGGTCCGTTCGGAAAGAAGCTGGCCGAATCCTTTCAGGAAAGAAACAAAAATATCTTTTATCCTTCCGGAAAAGTCCTATGTCAAACTCGATATATATGATATAACCGGAAAATTGGTTATAAAACTAATGGACGGGAGCTACGCATCCGGGCAGCACTTAATCAAATGGGACGGCATAGACCAACATGGCAATAAGATAACTGCAGGAACATACCTCTTTATGCTAAAAACAGACACTTACACAGTCACGCGTAAAATGACAGTACTAAAATAATAAATAATTTAAAAAGGGGCGCCCCTGTTTGTACAGGGACGCCCCTTTTTATTTTATGTTCAGGTTTTATCGGCAGGTTTTTGAAAAACTTGACTAATAAGGCAAGACAATTTATATTAAAAATAGCAATATAAAATAATGGAGATTTAATATCCCGGGGAGGCAGTATGCGTAAGTTGGCATCACTTATATCTCTTTTGGCGGTTTTAAGCATTAGCGCGAATAGTTACGCCAAAGAAAAAGACCCTCTAATAGCAGGATGTATGTCTTGTCTTATCGCTGGACTCGGACAAGTTTATAATGGAGAAATTATGAAGGGATGTATGTTCTTTGGTGGAACTCTTTTAGGTTCAATGATAACGTTAAGCGCTTATCAAATAGAGCTGAACGGTCCTACAGTTGACCCGGGACCATTCTGGACAGGCATAGCTATTAGTTCCGCTACCGGTATTTTAAGCATAGCTGATGCTGTTATTGTCGCAAATAAAATAAATGAAGGAAAGGCTTACCTCTAAAACAATTAATCTCGGACTGGGCATTGAAAGTAAAAAAGCATACGGAATGGAACTCTCTTTCAATTATAACTTTAAATAAAAAATAGGGGGCGAGTCTTTGACACTCTCCTTTCTTTGTTTTAATCTCTTTCCCGTCTACCGCAGGCAGAAAATCTCTATTAAATTATCTGTTTTTCTCTTCGTGTTATTATATTAGGATAAAAATATTGACAAATATCGTTTTTCAGAACATTAATTGTAAAGATAGTCATTGTTATAAGATTTAGGAGAGAAAATGATAAAATTAAAAGTAATAATATTTTTTGTTTTTGTTGCAACAATTGTTAATGCGCAACATGCAGGATGGACAAATTATATCAACGGGCAATATATTACAGCTATTGCTGATAGCGGTAATGAATTATGGATTGGCACTGATGGTGGGGGACTCGTAAAAATGAACAAAACTACAGGGGAAATGACATTTTATAACACCTTAAATTCAGGCTTACCCTCTAACTATGTCCAGACACTTGCAATACAGGGGAGTGATATCTGGGTTGGCATTAGTACTTACTATTATGGTGGTCTTGCAAAGTTTGACGGCACGAACTGGACTGTGTATAACACCTCAAATTCCGGTTTGCCTGATGACCGTGTCTATGCTCTTGGAATAGAAGGAAGTAATATCTGGATTGGTACATGGAATGGCTTAGCAAAGTTTGACGGCACAAACTGGACTGTGTATGACACCTCAAATTCAGGTTTGCTTTCTAACCATATCACTGCTATTGCAATAGGAGACAGTAATAAATGGATTGGGGCTTCTGGTGGTGGTCTTGCGAAGTTTGACGATACTAACTGGACTGTATATAATACCTCAAATTCCGGTTTGCCTTCTAATTATGCCGGGGTTCTTGCAATAGAAGGAAGTAATATCTGGATTATCAGTGGTGGTCTTGTAAAGTTTGACGGCACAAACTGGACTGTGTATAACACCTCAAATTCAGGTCTGCCCGATAACGCTCTCAGCGCTCTTGCAACAGAAGGTAGTAATATCTGGGTTGGCACTCATTATTATGGACTGGTGAGGTTTGACGGCACGAACTGGACTGTGTATAATCCTTCAAATTCCGATTTGCCTGATAAAAAAATCAGCGTCCTTGTAATAGAAGGAAATAATAAATGGATTGGCACTCAAGATAGTGGTCTTGTTAAGTTTGACAGTACTAACTGGACTGTGTTCAATCCCTCAAACTCCGGGTTGCCTAATAACGATGTCCGCGCTCTTGCATACGATGGAAGTAATATCTGGATTGGCACTGATGGTGGCATTGCAAAGTTTGATAACACGAATTGGACTGTTTATGACTCCTCCAATGTGTGTTTACCTACTAACGATATCTGTGCTCTTGCGATAGAAGGGAGCAATAAATGGATTGGAACCGGTAATGGTCTTGTTAAGTTTGACGGCACAAACTGGATTGTATTTAATAGCTCAAATTCCGGGTTGACTGACAGCTGGGTCACTGCTCTGGCAATACAAGGGAGTAATAAATGGATTGGTACTCGTGATGGTGGTTTTGCGAGGTTTAACGGCACATGGACTGTGTTTCATCAAGACCATGTTTATGCTCTTGCAGTAGAAGGAAGTAATGTATGGGTTGGCACTTTTGAGGGGCTTGTGAAGTGTGACGGCATTGGCCGGACTGTTTATAACACCTCAAATTCAGGCTTGCCTGCCAATAGAGTCAATGCTATTGCAATACAAGGAAGTACTAAATGGGTTGGCACTAATGGTGGTCTTGCAAAGTTTGACGGGGCGAACTGGACTGTTTATAACACCTCAAGTTCAGGTTTGCCTTCTAACGGTGTCTCTGCGATTGCAATAGAAGGAAGTAACAAATGGATCGGAACTAATAATGGCCTTGCAAAGTTTGACGGCACGAGCTGGACTGTGTATGACACCTCAAATTCTGGTTTGCCTTCTAACGGTATCTCTGCGCTTGCAATAGAAGGAAGTAATATCTGGATTGGCACTTATAACGGGATTGCAGTATATACTAAGACAGGAATAGAAGAACCATCAAATTCGGATTTAGGTCGAAGATTCACCTCAGGCGGAAATGCAGATTTTAAAATAATAAAAAATAAAATTTATCTTTTTGTTTCAAACACTATAAACGCAGATATAAAATTATATGATTTATGCGGGAGGGTGAAAGAGATTATGCATGCAGGTACTTTAGCTAAAGGTAATTATATATTTACTCCTAATATTCACAATAACGGTATTTACTTTGTAAGTTTTGCAATAGGCAATTATAAAGAAATAAAAAAATTAATCTTGATAAAATAATTAGGAGAACCTATGAAAAAATTATTACTTTTAATAATCTGCATTTCCCCATTAAACTCATTTGCAGGTAACAGTTGGGTAACGCAATATTCCAGCGGTAAGGTTAGGGACATTAGTTTCCCCGATTCGCTTCACGGCTGGGCAACGGAAATCAACACGCTTAGTAAAATACTATTTACTAACGACGGCGGGAAGATATGGAACGAAAAAACAACAGCTATTACGGCAGACTCTAACTATTTTTTTGGCTGCACCTGTTTTGCTAATTCTTCTAAAGGATGGGTAGGCGGATCTTGGAGAAGCTATAACACTAGTTCGCCCTGGGCCGGTTATGGTTGGGTATTATTATCTACAACAAACGGATTTAACAACTACACTATTACAAAACATGAGATAATCTCACATTATGAGAGTGGAGGCGTTTTAACTATTGAAACGATAGGAGGTATGTTATTATGGGGATATTGGGAGTGTGACATAAACGGGTATGATACTTATATGAACGGGACACGTATATGCCAGTGGCCGCCAGCCTCAATGCCAATATGTTTTATAGACGGTACTCACGGATGGGTTCTTTGCCAGTCTAAGTTGTTTAAAACTACTGATAGTTTATCCCTTTTATATACTTTATACGTAAATGACATAGACTTCATAGACACCCTTCACGGCTGGGCAGTCGGAGATACCGGGAAAATATTATACACCAACAACGGGGGAGTTGATAGTATATGGGACACCCTGATAAGTGGAGTAACCAATAACTTAACTTGCGTAAAATTTGTTGACTCCCTGAACGGTTGGGTAGGCGGAAACGGAATCATTTTAAGAACCCGTGACGGCGGACAGATATGGACATCTGAAGGTTCGTACACTGTATCTAAAATATGTGCCATAGATACAACTTATGCCTGGGCGCTAAGTGGCGGAAATATCCTGAAGTATAAACCCTACATCGGCATAGAAGAACCCTTTGCAGGCACCCCCGTAGAGACAGATTATAATCTGTCTCTCTCCCAAAATCCATTCTCTCGCTCAACAGTTATCACTTATTCTGTGGGAGAGGTTTCCCAACCTCGATATGTCTCCCTTAATCTTTACGATATATCAGGAAGTTGTGTAAAAACATTAATCAACGAACTCAAACCCGCCGGCTCTTATTCCACAACCCTCTCCGCAAACGAACTAAAAACAGGCATTTATTTTCTAACCTTAAATGCAGGTAAATACAAGAAAACTACAAAACTCATCCTGATGAAATAATTTTGGGTATTTGTTTGCAGAATGACACCCATCTTTGTAGTCAAAATAGTTGGCTATTCGTGACATCCAAAGCTTTTTATCTTTCAACTTGCCTGCAGACAGGTTTTTGGGGTTGAAGGCAAAGAAGAAACCTTTCTGTTTAATTAATTTCCAAATAACCCTAATTACCACCCAATTATTAATAATTTATCCGGTTGAACTGCTATTTCCGTATTCTATTTTTTTCTTTGCGACTTAGGGCGGCTACTTCTTCCCTTTCGTTTTTCCCTTTGCTTTAGGATTCTCTGCGTCTTTTTTCATTGCGTTTAACCTTGCAGACAAAGTATCTATCATAACGGCAGCTTTCTTGAATTCCCCTATTTCTAAAAGAGCAGTTGAGAGCGCTTGGTTACAAGCTCTTATAGTCGTGAGATTTGGATCTTTTGCTTTTTTATCAAGGGCCGCAAGGATTTCAAGAGAATCTTTTATATCTATTAATTTGCTTTCCAACGACACTATTCCAGGAACAAATCCGCGGATTTTATTAAGCTCTATGTCAAGGCTGTCTATTTCTCTTCTGCTTATTTTGTCAGTCATCTGCTCACTTGCGGCATCAATTACTCCAAACACGCTTTTGGCGTTGGCAATTCGTCCCATTATGTCTTGTATTTGTGGCACCATTCCGTCTAATGCCTTTTTTATTTTTGGTCCTTGACATCCTAATACAAATACTCCTAATATGATTAAAATACCGCTTCCCTTTAATATGTTTTTCATTTTACCTCCTTTCCCCATAAATTAATTAAAATAAAGGGGCAGGAAAATCCCGCCCCCATATTATAAATATTCGATTTTTTACTTAAGTAACCTGAACCCGGCTATCTTCTGGAAGCCATACTTAAAAGTGATTTTTAATGTCCCTGATTCTGTTCCGGTAGTTATCTGCATCTTTGCGTAATATTTGTTCTGAAGCCATAACACATAAGTTGCGCCGTCAACCAAACCTTCATAAGTTGCATATCCGGTTATTGGAGCTTGTGCAAGATTATCGTATGAGTATGATATATCGTAAGCAATCCCTGTTGAATGAGCAAATTCAGTGTCAAAGGTACTTGGAGATGTTAATGTGCTGTCAACATCAAGAACAAAGTCTACTTTGTCTGTGTTCTGTCTACTGCCGTCTGCCCCGAGAGAATATTCTGCTCCCGTTCCATCAGAAGCCCAACCATATCCACTTGGACCTAAAGGCGAAGGGACTATGTATACAGGCCCTTCATTTGTAGCTGTTTCAATGGCCGATGATTTCTCTGCCGCATCGCTTATTGTCCCACCAATATATGCCTTTACTTCATAGTCTCCTAATTCTGTTGGTTGATGAGTATATTCACAAGCCGTTACCGTATCAAGCACCTCATCATTTAAGTAAACAATATATCCGGTCGCAGTATCAGTAGAAGCGGTCCACGTTAATTTAAGAGAAAGAGAATCCGCGCCAGCCACCGCAAGAGTAAGCGCTGTTGGTGCAGCAACACTGGTAGGGTCACCCGGATTGTTTTTGCCGCAACCGGAAAGCCCGACAACCAATCCTATGCACAGAAGCATTCCTAGCATTTTTTTCATAATTAGTTCCTCCACGTTAATATTTGAGTGCACAAGAAATATTTTCATACTACTTATGCACTCAATATTGTGTTCTATTTATTTAACTTTTGCTTTTATTGGTTTGCTGGCTTTCTTTTCTACTTTCACAGGGGCTTTCATTGTTTCTAATTTCCCCTTCAAGCCATCTGCAACTCCGCAAGCCATTTTGACTTCACCTAAACTTGCTACGACTGCATCTAATTTGCCGTTCAATTCGGTTATCTCTGTCTTGACTTCTTTAGACGCTTTTTTATCAAGCACTGCTAAAGAATCTTTCATTACCGTAACCTGTTCTTCAATTGCCAATAATGAAACTAAATTCCCTTTTAAACCGTCTATCTGAAGGATAAGAGAATCTATCTGTGTCTTTTCTACTTTACCTTCTACTTTTTTTCCAATTTCAGTTAACTGCCCGAGAGGTGTTTGCATAGCCGCAACCTGGTTCTGTAATTCATCAACCTGTGGTTTTAAAGCATCTATTGCCTGCTTTACTTTCGGACCTTCACAACCCATAATTAATACGCCCGTTACTACTACTGCCAAAAGCTTTATACTATTTTTCATTGTAATTTCTCCTTCCTTTCTCTATATTTTACTATTTGATCTTTACTTTTTTCCTTTTTTCGCTGGTTTTTCTGGCTTTGCCGGTGCTTTCATGCTTTCTAATTTTGCTTTTAAACCGTCGAGGGAAGCAATACCATTTCTTATTTCACCCAAACTTGCTGCAACTGCATCTAATTTGCCGTTCATTTCGGTTATAACCTTTTTGTTTTCACCTGATGCTTTTTTATCAAGAACCGCTAATGAATCCTTAATCATTGTTACCTGTCCTTCTAATTCTACAAATGCTACTAAACTTCCCTTAAGACCTTCTGATTGAAGAATTAAAGAATCTATCTGTGCTGCTTCTATTTTCGGTGCCTTTACTGCTTTTTTACCTTTTTCTGGCTTTGCTGCCGGTTGTGTCATTGTTGCTACTTTGTTCATAAGTTCAGCTGCCTGTCCCATTATTCCCTGGACGCCTGAAACTTTACCTTCTAATTCGCTTACCTGTGGTGTGAAAGCATCTAACGCCTGCTTTATCTTCGGACCTTCGCAGCCCAAAATGATTGCCCCTGCGAGTATGACTCCCAAAAGCTTTGTTCCGTTTTTCATCTTCTTCCTCCTTAAAAATTTCCCGCCATCGGCGGAATTACTTTATACTGTTAATATTCTAATTACAACCCCTTGCCTGCTTGTCTGTTATCACCTCCGCAGTAATATCTGCAGTCTCACTTCTCCTTCTGAAATGGAGAACAAAATCTATCTCTTTTTTATGATACTTCAAATACCTGTTGCCTTTATCCATACCTTGTAACAATAGAATTTAACAGGAATGTGTAGTGAGACACTCCAAAGTCCTTCACACAACTTTACTCGCTTTTTATATGTAAACACAAAATTATTATTGTGCATTGAAACTCCGAAATCAAAGTTTGTCAAGATAAAAGTTTTGCCAAAACCTTTCTATTTCTTAATTGTTTCCCCTTACCAAGAAACACATTAACTCGCCCCATAGCGATAAAACAAGAAATCGTTACTCTGGTTACACTAAACGCCACCCCACTAACTGTTTACCCAATAATTTCAACTTACATTCTTTTCCGACAAAACTGATTATCGAGTTTTATTTTCTTTTTCTCATTCCTATCCCTTAAATATAAGAAATGTTATTATTGCCCTATCCGCTATTTTACTTCACCCCTTTCTCTTCAACGTATCTGGCATATTTGCCTTTTTTATCACTTATCTCCTTACATATCAATAACTTACAGATACTTTTACCTGTAAATTCCGATATCTTCTGGAAAATAAAAATAAAAAAAATTAAAAATAATGCTTGACAAAGGTTTTAGATGTGTTAAAGCTCGAGACAGTTAATAAAGGAGGTGATTCACAAATGAATAAATCAGACCTTGTTGCCAGAATG